>CAUPXR010000001.1:0-30852 GCA_963515225.1 uncultured Candidatus Saccharibacteria bacterium
ACAAAAGTCACGGTAGCCGGGATAATTTTCTCGGCGTGGTACATTTTAGCGAGGACGTTTAGGCGCTCATCGGGTACCGGCACGATGCCGGTGTTTGGTTCGATAGTGGCAAAAGGATAATTGGCCGCTAAAATATTATTATTAGTTAAAGCATTAAAAAGCGTGGATTTACCAACATTCGGCAAACCGACAATTCCGATAGATAAACTCATGATAGCTATTATAGCAAAATACTTGCGATTTATAGATGACTGGGTTACCATAAGTATTATGAAGAATAAGGCGATAATATTTATAAGCATACCAGCCATTGTAATGTTTATCTGTGTTGGACTTATTCTATCGGGTTATTTATACGTTGGTATAAAAAGTCCGTCTCAGGGAGTTGTTTTGTCCAGTGCTCAGTCGGCTTGCGGGCAAAGCAGGGTTGATGAGTTTAAAAAGATCATTGATTCAAGCAGCGGATACGACCAAAAGTCGTTCGATGGCATTGTCAGCGACATAAAATCAAAGGCAGACTATGATAAGAATCCGGTTTGTAATTATATAGTATTGTATCAGGCAAGCCTGGGTGACGATAAAAATCAGATAAAACAGCTGAAAGAAACATTTGAAAAATCTATTGATGAATCTAATGATACAGGTCTGTTATATAAAATTGGAGCTACAAGTAATAATATAGATAAATTGACGGATAAAAGCAGTATAGGTAGAGGATAAAGTGAAACGAACACACCTGTTTGTATTAACTAGCGGTATTCTTTTTACTGCAGTTGTTGGGGTGTTCGGCGGCAATAACACAGCGTCTGCCATAGAGGAACGATATTGCCGCGGTTTTTATGGTCCTATTTCTGCTATAAATCAACAAAGATGTATTAATGCCAGAAATTCTGGCGAAGCTCATTCTTCGTATGCTATTTGTGATGATAGTAGCACAGCGTCAATTTGCGGCGCCTTTTGGGCTGGTTATCCGGGGACTAATTATTTTAGCGACCACATACCTGATATAGATCCAAATCAGAATACTGTGGATTTAGAGTTAAGAGGCTCGGCATCTCCAGGTCCGCATTCGCAAAGAGGACGAGTATATGCTAAAAATGTTTATATTGAGGCTAACGGGGGACGCGTTGCCAGCAATCTTTGGCTATACAGAGGAGACACTGGTTATGCTGGTAACTATGGATGGACCACTGATCAGGCAAACGATTACGGGCAGAGTGTTATAAGGTTCAAGTTAGATATAAGTAGTGTTCCTCCGGGTGGCGTTAAGACATTTCATATACGTATGTATAGACAATTTGCTTTTTATAAAAGGGAGACATACAGCGGGTGTGTAAGTCTTCACGGATGGTTTGATGCTAGGGCTTGTCCGTCTGACGACGACGGCTCTGCTGAATGGCAAGATCTTTATGTAACGATTAAGAAAAAACCTGGTCTGTGGACGGTTGATGGACAATCTCATATTACTAAAGACGATGGCGCTACTTGGCATCAGGGTTCTAATGCCTTAACTGCGAAGCCAGGAGACATTATTAGCTGGCGTCATGGGTTAAAGAATACTACGGCAGATATGAATGAAGGTGTTAATACAGGTGTTGAACAGGAAAAACGATGGCCTAATGACAGCCAGATTGGCGGGAGCTATTTCTCCAAAATAGATAAGAACAAGTCTAGAGGCGTAAATAATGGCAAGTGGTTCTATATGCGAGATAAAACTAGCGGCGATATGTTCACGTATAGGGTAACTCAGGATGATCTGGGTAAGAAAATATGCCAGAGAGTGTCTTGGTATAAAGAAGCGTGGAATAAGCCGAATTGGGGGCATGCTCAATCTGGCTATGCTTGTGCAAACGTTCTTTATGATTACAATTTAGTACCGTCTGTGGGTGTTGACTCAGAGAAGATAGACGAAGAGGCAAAAGAGATCAGCGGTATTAGGGCGAGCGTTCAGAATAATGGTCCAACAAAAGCAGATACTAATACTAAAAAATATGCAGTAGCCCGATATGTGATAAAAGCAGAGTCTTCGCATGTTGGAGTCCCGTCTTCAGGAGACGGTGTTAGCCGGCCGGTGAATAATGGCAATGATGTCTGCGCGATTGTTCAGAGTATAGCTGGCGGCAGGTTTAATCCTAATAGCTGTAAGAGCTTGAGCTTGTCGAGTAATAATGAACAGCTGGCATCTGGCGCGATGGCTGAATTCTTAGGAAGCACTTCTGATGATGTGTCTGATTTGGTTTTGCAGAGCGGCGATAAAGTTTGTTATGTGTCGATGGTTAGCTCATATAATAGGACTGTCGGGGAAAATACTTTCCGGTACTCAAATTCAAAGTGTGTATTTGTCAGCAAAAAACCTAAAGTCCAGATTTGGGGCGGTGATGCAAGAACAAACAAGGAAGCAATTACAAGTATTACCGTGCAGAAAAATACGAGATTGGAGACGGAGCATGTGATTGATGCATCAGTTCTACAATCTTCAGGCTTATGGAAGACTGGTATTGATAACAATAACAATACTTTGAAAGATGATTCTAAAGATCCTCATTGGTCTATTATATGTTCTCAGGATTATAAGGGCGGCAGTGGTAATCAAAAAGCGTATAATCAAAGTAATAATCCTGCCTGGCTGCCAGCTTGTAAAGGCGATGCTAGCGGGCTAAAAACGGAATATCAGGCGAGAGTAATTATGCAGCGCGGTAATATGGTTGGTAATTATACTTGTTCTTGGTCGCCTCCTCCTGCAGGGTATGTTGGTATTTTAGGAGATATTCTGACATCTGAGGATCATAACGGGCTTTGTCAACGCGGACCTTGGATGAGAACTTCAAGCGACGCCAAATGGATAGGTTTGAATATATACGGACAGCATACTAATTTTAGAGGTCGACCCGACCCAGGATCTATTATTGGCGTGCCTGGCGATAGGATTTCAGATTATGGAAATATATATGTATTCCGCTTAAAAAACGTGAAATTAGGCGAGCTGAAGAATGCAAAGAATTTAACATTGAAGTTCTCTGGGGCAGTGGATAATTTGATAAGAGTTAAGATAAATGGACACGAGATGGATGTCAATGCTCAGGAGTGTACAATGTGTCCATATGGTAAGTATAAAAACACAGTTTGGGCGCAGCCTGGTTGGAATGCCTCTTCATATTTCAATGCAGACATGAAACCGGGAACGGTACTAAAAAGCGAAGGCAATGTTATTGATTTTTATATAAAGTCTGACTGGACGCATATGGGCTTATTGATTGATAGCATAGCCATGACATATACGATGGATCGCACGTATCAGAGTACGTATGGTTCATGGGGCGAGTATGGGATTGCCGCAAAAGACAAGGCTATTACATCTTCTGGGGCTGGACTATCTTCCGGGTATGCTGGCAGGGATGGCGTTAGTTCAGCAGGTTACAACAAGTTAACGTTTGCGAATACGCCAACGTTTGGTAATTTTACGAAAAATTCTCTAGTTTTAGGCGGTTTTACTACTCCGTCGGTGCGCGGCAATAGAGGACGTATCTCTGGCTCGGTGGACGTTAATAGCTTGTCAACCGGGGAATATATGGCTGGCAATGTCACGTTGTCTGGAACAATGCTGGGTACTGGGAAAAGTGTTGTGATTAGGTCTAGCGGTACCGTAAAAATCTCTGGCAATTTATTGTATGAAGCGACGAGCGATACAACTCGCCTGCCGCAGCTAATTATCTATGCTGAAAACATAATCATAGAGCCGGATGTTTCAGAAGTGAATGCGTGGCTGATAACTCGCGACAAAGGTTATGTTAGTACATGCGGCAGTATAGTAAATATGACGTCGTGGTTGAGCGGGTTGTCATCCAGCCAGTGCGATAAGCAGCTGCGGGTAAATGGTCCTATTATGGCAGGCAGTTTGTTTTTGCGGCGTACATACGGCGGTCGTCATTCCAGTCCTGCTAGAAATGATGATAATATGCATCCGGGTACGCCAGCTGAGGTTTTGAACCTGCGAGCCGATGCTTATATTTGGGCCTATAACAATTATCGTGGTTCTGGTGCGATTCGTACGATGAACGTCAAAGAATTACCGCCAAGATATTAAAAATCGTTTGCAAATTAAACCGCTAATGTATATAATTAGAATCGGTTATGAAATTAGCAAAAGGGTTGGGCGACTTCTTCGGACTAGACATCGGCACGAATGCAGTGCGGGTGGTTCAGTTGTCGCGTTCTGGTACGGGCTGGAATCTGGCTCATTACGGCTATACGCCTGTTGACGCGAAACTTGTCGGCGGTGATTCGCCAGAGTCAAAGCGCCGCTTAGGCGAGGCTATCACCACTGCCGTTGGGCAGTCCGGTATAAAAACGTCTAATGTAGCGGTAGGTTTGCCTTCAAGTAAAACATTTTCTACCGTAATCGATGTGCCGAAAGTTCCAGATCAGGAACTGAAAGCGATGATGAAGTATCAGATTGATCAATATATACCAATGTCGCTTGATGAGGCGGAGGTTGATTGGGCGCTGCTTGGCGACAGCTTGCGGGAGACGGATAAATACGAGATTTTACTGACTAGTGCGGCTAAGACGTATGCCGAGGAGAGGCTAGAATTAGTAGAGGGATTGGGCTTTAACGTCATAGCAGAAGAGCCGGATCCGATTGCTATGGTTCGAGCTTTAGCTCCGTCAGATATTCAGGATGCCCGGTTGATACTTGACATGGGGGAAAGTTCAACTGATTTGGCGGTGGTTTATGGCGGCGTGCCGAGGCTTATTCGTACAATTCCAACAGGACTATCGTCGCTAGTGCGTGCCGCTGTTCAAAATCTAAGCATTCAAGACGACCAGGCGCGGCAGTTTATCTTAAAGTTTGGGTTGGCAGCTGATAGATTAGACGGTCAAGTGCTGCGAGCAATAGATCCAACTTTAGACAATTTTGCTTCTGAATTGGTGAAGTCGGTGAAATTCTTCCAAACTAGATATCCAAATATTTCAGTTCCGGGAATCTTATTGTCAGGTTTCGGATCAGCTATTCCGCAACTTGATAATTATGTAACGACGAAATCTGGTATCCAGTCTGCAGTAGCAGATCCATGGCAGAAAGTTCAAGTGTCGCAAACAGATCAGCAGCAGCTAGCGCCGATAGCATCGGAGTTTGCAACAGCTGTCGGATTAGCCCAAAGGAGTAATTCGTCATGATTGAGATAAATCTTATACCAAGCGTTAAGAGAGATTTGCTGCGTGCGCGGTCAATTCGTAATCGTGTTGTATCGGTGTCGTTTTTGGTTGGCAGCGCTTCAGTGGCGGCAGTCGTTGCGCTGGCGGTAATATTTGGCGGACAGATTGCAGCGGAGGCCGTACAAAATGGCAGCATAAAAGACAAAGGTAATAAATTGTCGTCTATTACGGATTTGAATAAAGTTGTAACAATCCAGAATCAATTAAGTAAAATTACTTCGCAGCACGATTCTAAGAAGATAAACTCCCGGGTGTTTGATGTGGTTTCCGCTGTGAATCCGCCTGCACCGAACGACATCAGCTTTTCGACGGTCAAACTAGATCCCGAAGCGAAGACGATTACTTTGGAGGGGACGGCAGCGAATGGGTATAGCGCTTTGGAAACTCTGAAGAAGACTATATTGAAAACAAAAATTAAGGTCACTGGCGATAAGTCGTCGGAGGTTTCTTTAGCGGAAAGCGTCCAAGATGGTAATACTAGTTTTGGTGAAAATTCTGAAGGAAAGAAAGTTTTACAGTTCTCATTCTCATTTAATTATCCGGATGAGCTTTTAGGGGTTTCTCGTGATGGCAGCGTCTCTATCGTAACTCCAACGTCCAAGGTTGATGTGACTGATTCGCGCCAGAGCATCCCAGACAGTTTGTTTAAGAAAGAGGCGACAAAAAAATCTTCAGACAAGGAGAATAAATAGCGTATGTCAGCCAATAATAAAGACGTAGCAGTCCGCAAGCGGCAGCAAATTGATTCTTCAAGAAAAACGATGTTTGTGTTCGTTGCTGGTGCAGCATTTTTAGCGGGAATCGCTTTAGTTATTAGTATCTTTTTGATTCAGCAAATTGTATTTCATTCAAAAGTTATTATTGAGAAGCAGAGTACAATTTTCAGATTAGATAAGAATTTAGAGTCGGTAGATGAATTAAAGAAGAACGTACGCGTGCTAGAGACAAATTCAGCTCTTAATTCTGTGAAGGCTAATAGCGAGAATAGCGCCCTGCAAACGGTTTTGGACGCCTTGCCGGATAACCCTAATGCCGATGCTTTTGGAGCTTCGATTAAGAATAAATTTGTTGATACTGTTGAGGGCTTGACGTTGGATAACTTATCGGTGACGTCGCCGAATAGCCGGGGGGAGGAGTCAGAGGATAACAATTCTGAGTCAGCAGATTCGTCAAATTCGTTACATTTTTCATTAGAAGTTAGCGGATCGGCTGACAAGTTACGGGAATTATTAACGAAGTTTGAGCGGTCAATCCGTGTTATTGAACTCAAATCGTTTGAAATTCATACTAGCGAGGACAAGTTGAGTCTGACGATCCAGGGGGTTGCCTATTATGAGCCTGCGCAAAAAATACATTTAGAAAAGAAGGTGGTAAAACCATGAAGAAAACAGATATTGCTATGATTATTCTAATAGCTGGACTGGGTGTCGGCATTGGTTATCTGGCGGCGTCGAATATATCGTTTTTGAAAGTCCCGGAAAAAGGCGTTGAGGTCCAAACTATACGTGAGATATCTTCAGATGTAGAAAAGCCGAGCCAAGCTGTCTTTAATAGTAATGCGATAAATCCAACTGTCGAGGTATTTGTGGGTCAGAATGCTGCCAATTAGGGAGGGGACGTAGCGTATGGCCTTACTTACGGATGATATTCAGGACAAGTTGATAAAGCTGCTTGTTGACGAGGGGCTGATTGAAAAGCCGGTTATTGATGCTGCTGTGAAACGGGCAGCCGATATAAATAAGCCGCTGTTCAGTTTATTGGCTGACGAGGGGATTTTAGACAACGAATTGTTAGTTCATGCCGTGGCGCAGGTGTCTGGTGTGCCATATGTGAACCTGGAAAACAGCATGATCAGCCAGGATATTTTGTCGTTGTTGCCGTCCGATATTGCCGAACGGTTTATGGCTGTGCCACTGGCTGAGGTGCAAAACCGCCTGGCGGTGGCGATGATTGATGCCAATAACGTCCAGGCTGTTGACTACTTGTCAAATCGGATTCAGCGTCCGCTTAAGGTATTCATGGCCTCGGAAGAGAGCGTCCGCCATGTATTAGACCAGTACAAGACTGACTTATCAACTGTTAATATGGCGGCGCAAGCGTCGCAGGAAGAAATGCGGTCAGAGACGAGCGATATTAAGACTATCGTTCAGGATTCGCCAATTTCTAGGGCATTGTCGACGATCTTGGAATACGCTGTTAAAAGCCATGCTTCCGATGTTCATATTGAACCGCTAGAAAAAGCTTTGAAAATTCGCTGCCGCGTTGATGGCGTACTGCGCGAGATTATGCAGCTGCCGAAGAGTATTGAGCCGGCGCTAGTTAGTCGTATTAAGATCTTATCTAATCTGAAAATTGATGAACATCGCATTCCGCAAGACGGCCAGTTCGCGGTTAGTGTGGCTGGAAAAGAAGTTGACCTGCGTATTGCAATTTCGCCGGTCGTTTGGGGCGAGCAGGTAGTGATTCGCTTATTAGACAAGACTGGCAATTCGTTTAACTTGGAGGATATGGGTTATGCCGGGCGTGCTTTAAGGGCTATTCGCAAGGGAATTAAGCGTCCAAACGGCATGATCTTAACGTCGGGACCGACCGGTTCGGGAAAATCTACTAGCCTTTATGCGTTAATTAAGGAAATTAAAGACGATACGGTTAATATTGTGACGCTGGAAGATCCGGTTGAATATAAAATTGATGGCGTTAACCAGATTCAAGTCAATGCAGAAGTTGGTTTGACGTTTGCGTCAGGATTAAGGTCAATTTTACGCCAAGATCCGGATATTGTAATGGTCGGCGAGATCCGCGATGGTGAAACCGCTAATTTGGCAGTTCAGGCTGCGCTAACAGGGCATTTGGTATTTTCGACGCTTCATACCAATTCGGCTTCTGGTGTCTTACCGCGGTTATTAGATATGGGAATTGAGCCGTTTTTAATTGCTAGTACAGTAAATACTATTATTGGCCAGCGCCTAGTGCGGCGAGTTGCTAAACGCCGCGATCTGTATCAGTCGTCGCCATTAGAGACGCAAACCATTCGGAGTACGGTCGGGCATTTGTTGCCGCAGACTAAAGAGCAAGTGGCAGCATTTTCTCAGGATTTGGGCTATGACAGCTTGCCGTTAGCAAACCAAAGCTCGTTTATATTAGCAAAAGGCCGGGATGCGCCGCAAACGCCGCATGGCTATTCTGGACGGGCTGGTTTGTATGAAGTGATGGACGTAACGGAGGAGATTCAGAATTTAATCGTTAGGCGCGCAACGACTGCTGAAATCCAAAAAGCAGCAATTCAGCAGGGAATGATTACGATGCGCCAGGATGGGTATCTAAAAGCGTTAAACGGTATAACAACATTGGAAGAAGTTAATAGAGTAGCGGCGGACACCGCATAAAAGGAGGAAATATGAATAATCAAGAATTACGAATCGAGATTTTACTAGAAGAAGTGGTAAAAAAGCGGGCTTCAGACCTTCATATTCAGGTTGGCTTGCCGCCGATGCTAAGGATTGACGGGTCGCTAATGCCGGCTGCGGGAACTCAGCCGCTGGATGAGCCTGCGGTGGAGCGGCTAGTGTTTCAGATTCTTGACGAAGATCAGCGCCAGATTTTGCTAAAAGATAAGGAATTTGACTTTTCGTTTGCGTTCGGTACGTTAGGACGATTCCGGGTGAACGCCTTTCATGAACGCGGCAATTTGGCGGCGGCTTTGCGTTTGATTCCAAATGAAATTAAGTCGGCAACCGAGCTGGGCATGCCTCCAGTTGTTAACACCTTTGCTGATTTTCCGCGCGGTTTAGTACTGGTGACTGGGCCGACTGGTTCGGGTAAGTCGACGACTTTGGCGGCGCTGGTTGATAAGATTAACTCTGAAAAATCGCAGCATATCATTACTATTGAAGACCCGATTGAGTTTACGCACAAGTCGAAAAAATCGGTAGTGGTGCAGCGCGAAGTTCATTACGATACTTATTCATTCTCGGCGGCGCTGCGTTCTAGCCTTCGCCAAGACCCGGACGTGGTGCTGATCGGCGAGATGCGCGACCTCGAGACGATTTCGGCGGCGATTACCATTGCTGAGACCGGACACCTGGTGTTCGCGACATTGCACACCAACTCGGCGGCACAATCGGTTGATCGTATGATTGACGTTTTTCCACCGCATCAGCAGCCGCAGATTCGGGCGCAGCTCAGCAATATTCTAATGGCAATTTGTTCGCAGCGGCTAGTGCCGTCAATCGGCGGCGGACGAGTTGTGGCAGCGGAAGTGCTGATTGCCAACCCGGCAGTCCGCAATATTATTCGTGAAGGTAAATCGCATCAGTTAGACGCGGTGATTCAGACTGGTGCCGATCAAGGAATGCAGACGATGGACAGAACTTTGGTCAATTTGGTACAAAACGGTACAATTACGTATGACAGCGCTCGCGAGTTTGCGGTCGATTTAACGGAGTTTGAGCGTTTGATGAGGGGGTAATATATGAAAAAATATACGTATGAAGCCAGAGATAGCGCTAATAATAAAATTGTCAAATCAACTGTTCAGGCAGAAAGCGAGAATGCTGCTGCCAAGTTGCTTACCGAACAGGGTTTTGCGCCGTTAAAAATTGAGTTGCAGGACGAAAAAGCGGGTTTTTTCGCGCGCTGGTCGAATAGAATTACCAGTAAAGATAAAATTATTTTTACGCGCCAGCTGGCGACGCTGATTGGTGCTGGTCTGCCGCTGGCTCAGAGCTTAAATACCGTTCAGGAACAAACGGCTAACAAAAAAATGCGGGAAATTGCTCAGGAGGTTCTGTCTGATGTTGAAGGCGGGAAATCACTGTCTGATGCTTTCGGCAAGCATCCGGAAGTTTTTGATAAAGTTTACATTGCACTGGTTTCAGCGGGCGAAGCTTCGGGAACGATGGACGAGGCGTTGAAGCGTTTGTCTGCTCAACAAGAAAAAGACGCCGCTATGATAAGTAAGATTCGCGGTGCAATGACCTATCCGATTATTGTTTTAATAGTTATCATTATGGTGGTGGCTTTTATGCTCCTGACGGTGGTGCCGCAGGTTGAGCAGCTGTATGACGATTTGAATAAAGACTTGCCGCTGCCAACGCTCATTATGGTTGGAACGGCTAATTTCTTTACTAATTTTTGGTGGATACTTTTACTAATTGGCGGCGTGGGAATTTACTTTTTAGTTCAGTATCTGAAAACTGAACCTGGTATCAAGGCTAAGGATACGCTTAAGCTTAATATACCGCTTTTTAAGGGGATGTTTCGCAAGCTGTATATGGCGCGGTTTACGCGGACAGGGCAGACACTATTAAGTACCGGCGTGCCGATGCTAGATATGCTAAAAATTACCAGCGACGCGGTTAATAATGTGGTAATTAAGCAGAGTATTCATCGAGCAGCGGATAAGGTGAAGGGCGGCAAGGCGCTTTCTGCTGCCTTGAAAAATGAGGATTATTTCTTGGTTATGGTGCCGCAAATGATTAAAATTGGCGAACAGTCGGGTAAAATTGACGAAATGATGGGTAAGACTGCCCAAGTCTATGAAAACGAATTGGACGAGGAAATTCGCGCAATCTCTACGGCGATCGAGCCGATCTTAATGGTATTCTTAGCCTTGGTGGCGGCTCTTATGGTTGGGGCGATTCTATTTCCTATTTACAGCCTGGTTAATAACATACATATATAGACAAATTTGGCTTTTATGTGTATCATAAACATAAGCGTTAAGCGTAAATTAATAAAAAAGATCATAGAAAGGTGGAAATTTTCATGATCACTCAACAGAACAAAAAAGGATTTACTATCATCGAAGTTGTTTTAGTCTTAGCGATTGCCGGACTTATCTTTTTGATGGTGTTTGTGGCGCTGCCAGCTTTGCAGCGCGGTCAACGAGATAGCCAGCGGCGCAGCGATATTTCGCGTTTTATGTCGCAAATTAACAGCTATCAAACAAATAATGGCGGCCGAGTGCCATCTGCTGATAAAGATGATATAGGAAAATTTTTGGATAATTACATGAAGCGGGGTTCCGGCGAATTTGTCGATCCGCAGTCTGGCGACAATTATACAGTAGGGTTTGGCAAAGAAGCGCCTTCTACGTCGCATATAATATATGCTACCCAGACGAAGTGTAACGGCGAGGAGTTTACTTCAGCAGGATTGAAGAAGCGCGCTGTAGCTGTTCGTATCAAATTGGAGGGTAGCGGTATTTATTGCCAGGATAATCAATAATCAGGAATAGCGAAAGCCATTTTATATAATAACAGCCCCAGTTTACGGGGCTGTTATTTTTTGCTACCATACTAGTTATGGTAATGTTGATTTTGATTGGAATATTGGGTGCGGCGTTCGGCAGTTTTGCCGGCGCGCAGGTTTGGCGTTTACGGGCTCGCCAGCTTGTCGAAGATAAAAAGGCTGGCGAAAAAGTTAGTGCAAAGGAGTTAAAAAAACTATCTCCGCTTATTAAGAAAACGTCTAAGGACCGGTCGCGCTGCTTGTCTTGCGGTCATATACTAGCGTGGTACGATTTGATTCCGCTGGTTAGTTGGCTATTGCTACGCGGCAAATGCCGCTATTGTAAAAAGTTTATCGGCTGGACGGAGTTTTTTTTAGAGGTTGGCATGGCTGCACTGTTTGCTCTGTCGGTCTTCCTGTGGCCGATGCCGCTTACTAGTTTTTGGCAAATTATGATGCTGGCTTTGTGGCTGGCGGCGCTGGTGCCGCTGGCAATTTTGTTTGTTTACGACCTGAGGTGGTTATTACTGCCAGATATTGTTAATATTCCGTTTATTGTTCTAGGCGCAGTTTTCGCTAGCGTAAAATTATACCTATCGTCTGATTTTATTAGTACGCTGACTTCTCTTCTAGGCGCGGTTTTCGTACTAAGCGGTATTTATTTGCTGTTGTATTTGTTTTCAAAAGCGCGTTATGGCGAGGATAAAACGTGGGTCGGCTTTGGCGATGTTAAGCTTGGCTTGGGGTTGTCGTTGTTTTTAGGAAACTGGCTGCTGGCATTTGCGGCACTATTTGCTGCCAATCTTATCGGTACGATTTTAGTACTTCCATCAATGTTAACAGGCAAACTTCGCGGCAATTCCAGGATATCTTTTGGTCCATTGTTGATCGCTGGATTTTTGATAGTCTGGCTGTTTTCTGAAAGTATTTTGAATTGGTATCAATTTATTCTTTAGCAAACCGCCTATGCTATAATTAGAATAAGTTATGAAACGCCAAGACGGATTTACAATTATCGAAGTGACGCTGTTTTTGGCTGTCTCTGGATTCTTTGCGATTTCTCTGCTGGTTGGTGCTAGTACTGCTGTTCAGCGCCAGCAGTACCGCGATTCTGTGCAATCTTTTGCTAATTATTTGCGCTCCCAATATTCGCAAGTTATTAACGTGGAAAATGACCGCAATTTTGGCAAGTGTCCAATTGGCGGCGGCGATACGAATCGAGGGCAATCCGAATGTGTAATTTTGGGTAGATATATTGAAACAGCTGCTGATGGCGATCATGCCGGTGACAGATATCAATCTTATCCAGTTTATGGGCTTTACTCTAAAGCGGGTTCGTCCTGGAAGTATGCGCTTGGCGAATCTGTCTCTTATCAAGTGAATTGGGGTGCTAAAACTAAATTGGCGAACTCTAATACTAATATTTCGGTGCTTATGTATCGTGATCCAGAATCTGGCGGCTTGCAAGTAAAATTATTCAACAGTCGTTTTTCTAATACTAGTATCTCCAAGGCATTTTCAGACAGCACTGTCTCTGATAATGAGATTTGTGTTTATGATGACGGCTGGATGTCGGGCGAGCGTCTTTCGGTGTTTTTGCCGCGGCGTGCCGGATCTGCCGATGCTATAACTGTTGGTAATGCGAGAGGCTGCAGCAATGGGTAGGAGCATGTTTAATCGCGGAGATACGATTGTCGAGGTAGTTTTCGCTGTGACAATATTTAGTATGGTTGCTGTTGGGGCGATTTCGATTATGAATAAGGGCGTGGCAATTGCGCAGCAATCGCTAGAAATTACTCTAGTGCGCCAGCAAATCGACTCGCAAGCAGAAATGCTGCGCTATGTTCATGATAAAACGGGCAGCAATGATGCAACCTATATTTCGCTGTGGAAAAATATTTTACGCGAAAATTTGAAAGGATCTGGCGAAGTGCAGCAGGTAGTTGGCAGTAACGGCGGTTCGTGCGGCGATGTGCGCAATAGCTTTTTCTTACGTCCCAGCGGGAAAAACATTGTAAAAGGCGACGCTAGCCATTATGAAAATCCAGAAACTTATGCCAAGGTTGAAAACGCCAAGCCGTACGGGATATCTATTCAATTAACAAAGGGAAGTAGGCATTATGACGCGTATATTCAAGCCTGCTGGTATGGTCCTAGCGGTGCGGTGCCAACGACTATGGGGACGATTGTGAGGTTGTATGATAACGATGCATAGTTATGACAAGAAAGGGTTTACACTCGTCGAGCTAATGCTGGCGATGGTGTTTGTGTCGGTGTTGCTTCTGGCAATTGCCCTCACAGCAATTCAGTCGGGGAGGTTATATAACAGGGGTACGATTTTAAGAAGTATCAATCAAGCGGGTCGCGATATTAGCGATAATCTTCGCCGCGATTTTCTTCAAGCTAATTCGCAGAAGATTAATTTGGGTGCCGATCCGGCAGATATGTCGGGAAATATTATTGAGCATAAGTCTGCTTCCGGAAAAACTGGCGGTCGGATTTGTCTAGGTTATTATTCTTATGTCTGGAATGATGCTGTGGATAATGCAGCTTCCCGGCCGGATTTAGTGAAGTATGATTCTGGCGAAGCGATTAACTTTGTGCGCGTGGCTGACTCTGGCGGTAATCTCTGCAGAAAAACTGAATCATCTGCCAGCAAGTATCCGTATGTGATAAAAAAGAGCGATTCTACGGAACTATTAAAAGGATTAGGAGAAGATACTTTAGGCGTTCATTCGTTTGAGGTTAATAAAATTACCTCTGGAAATGATGCCGAGGAATTGTATAAAATAAGCTTGACGATCGGTACGAATAGGATAGGTGAGATAAATACAGTTAATCAACAATGCAAGCCGCCGTCTGATGATGAAGAAAATATACAATTTTGTGCAATAAATAAGTTTGAAACGATTGCGAGGACAAATGGCTAATACACATAAACAGCGCGGTGCGGCGTCGCTATTTGCGGTGATTTTTGCAACATTACTATTGACCGTACTGACAGTTGGCTTTATTAAGTTAATGATTCTTGATCAGCAGCAAGCGACAAACAATAATTTATCACAAGGCGCTTACGACGCTGCTTTGGCGGGCGTTGAGGATGCCAAACGGGTGGTGCGTGCTGCTCAAACTGGGAATACTGCTGCTACACAGGCATTGGTCAATTTTGGAGACACTTGTAATGTTATCAGAAGATCTGGCGTAGTGAATGGAGCTTCTGATACGGAAACTATTGTTAAATCTGGAACTTTATCTACTGGCCAGGTGTTCGATCAGGCTTATACCTGCGTAAAAATAGCCATGAATACTAAGGATTTTATATATAAGGCCGTTGAGGATAAGTCGCAAGTTATACCCTTAAGGGCTACTGGTGATTTTGATACAGTGGTAATTGAGTGGTATAAAAGGGATGACGAGGGTAATTCTGGGGAAGACGCCACTTCTCCGGCGAACGAGAGTAGTATGACCGGTCTTTTATATAACAAAAGTACGTGGGGAGCTAGTACCCCGTCGCTTATGCGCACCCAAATAATTAATCCCGGTGAATCATTTAATCTAGAACAATTAGACAAGACTGGTTCAACGATGTTCCTGCGTCCGTATGTACCGAGAAGCGACATTCCTAGCGCATCGCTGGAAAATGGTACGTCGTTAACAGCCTCAGCTCATCCGCGAGCAACTGACGGACACGCTCACGATAATGATGTAAGTATAACTACTTGTAGTAAAAGCTTCCGATTTTCTGGCACGTACGCTTGTAAGGCTTCTATAAATGTCGGTACTATAACCAGAAGCGCCAGCGCAAATGCATTTTTGCGGTTAAATTCAATATATAAGGGGGCTAGCGTTAAAGTTTCCTTAAAAAACGGGCATTCGATAGTGTCGTTTGACGGCGTGCAGCCAGCAGTCGATTCAACCGGACGAGCAAGCAATTTGTTCAGGCGGGTTGAGGCGAGGTTGCAAATTGGCGATGATTTTGCCTATCCAGATAACGCCATAGAGCTGCTTAATAGCCTCTGTAAAGATTTTTCGGTAACTGATTCAGGGCATTCTTACGGAGAATGTAAACCTTATTAGACCTAGTCAGTATCGCTATGAAACCGCTCGTGGATGTCTTTAAGATGCTGGTCGGTGACATGGGTGTAAACTTGTGTAGTAGATATATTACTGTGTCCCAGCAGCGACTGAACGGATCGCAAATCTGCGCCATTCATTAGCAGATCAGTGGCAAAACTATGGCGCATGGTGTGCGGACTGACGTGTTTTGTTATGCCAGCTAACCGAGCATATTGGCTAATCATTCGCTGAATACTGCGGGCGCTTAACCGCCTATAGTCTCCTGATAGGTTTGGTGCGGCATTTCTTCGGCTATAGCTTAAGAATAGGGCTGGTAAACTATCTGTCCTGGCATCCAAATACGATGAAACATGTTCGGCGGCGCTCTTTGAAATAAAAACTGGACGATCTTTTTGGCCTTTTCCGCGTACCATAAACTCGCGCCGTGATAAGTTTATGTGGTCGCGATTCAAATTAACCAGCTCCGAGACTCGCAAACCGCTGGAAAATAATAATTCAACGATTGCTCGATCGCGCAGACCAGCTTCGGTGTCGGTTGGTATTTGATTTATCATTCGTACAACTTCGTCATATTGTAAAAACGTAACTTGTTTTCTGGCGGTTTTAGGCAAGATGATTTTATCGGCAGCCAAAGATGTAATATCCCGGCGTGATAGATAGGTTAAAAATCCGCGCAGAGCTATCAAGTGGTAGCTTTGGGTGATTAAAGACAACTCTTCATTTGTCGTTTCATTTTTGTATCTATTAAGCCAAAGCCTGTATCGGCGAATTACTTCTGATGTAATTTTATCAACAGTAATATCTCCGGCAAAATCTATGAAGCGCTCTAAATATAATTGATAATTAGCAATTGTTTTTGGACTGCGGCCGCCCTCAACTTCTAAATGCTCTAAGAAATCGGTTAACGCTTCTGATATAAACATATGCTTATTGTACTTGCCTCTGTAAAGTTTATCAAATTAGCAATTTCTGATATTATATAGCGTAACAAGTTAACAGAGGAGATGTCATATGGCGGATAATAAGAAAAAGTATTGCGGTGTTGAGAGAACGCTTGTCGTTTTCAAGCCCGACGCGGTGCAGCGTGGGATTGTCGGCGAGATTTTGCAAAGATTTGAACGCGTCGGATTAAAGATGGTTGGCGTTAAGATGGCAGCACCAGACCGGGAGCATTACTACCATCATTATGAAGATATTGGCAAGATGGTGACTCGCCGTGGCGAAGATACATTTAACGTCACGCTTGATTTTATGATGAACGGTCCGGTAGTTGCTGTGGTGTTTGAGGGCGTTGAGGCGGTAGAGCTAGTACGTAAAATCGTTGGTCCGACTGAGCCAAAGGCGGCTGACATGGGAACGATTCGCGGCGATTATTCGCACATGAGTTTTGGGTATGCGGATGAGTGCCAAAAGGGCGTGCCAAATTTGATTCACGCGTCTGGCGATCCAGAGGAAGCTGCCCAAGAAATTGCCCATTGGTTTGATAAAGAAGAGCTGATGGATTACCATATGCTAAACGAGAAGTTTACGCGCTAGGCTGGTCTTTCCTGAGGGCTGCCGTGGTATAATTAGTATATGCCTCGGTAGCTCAACTGGATAGAGCAGATCCGTCCTAAGGATAAGGTTGCAGGTTCGACTCCCGCCCGGGGTACCATAGATATGACAGAGGGTACGGTTGAAAAGCAGTTTGATGGCCAGCGAGATGGAGAGCGGCTATTGTTTGTATTTCGCCGCCATATTATTGCTATGAGAAAGGGTTTTTACCTGCTTTTAGTTCCCATGGCAATTGGGGCGCTGCCGTTTCTTATTTGGCAAGATAACCTTAATTTATTATGGGTGTTCGTAGGGAGTTTCGTGTTTGGTTTGATTATGTTTTTATACCATTTTTTAATGTGGTTTTATACATATTATATTGTGACCGATCAGCGGATTCGCCAAATTACACAGCACGGTTTTTTCGGCAAGGATGTTATTGAGTTACGCCTGTCAAAAATACAAAATATCAGCTATAATGTGCCAGGGTTTAGCGGCGAGGTCTTTAAGTTTGGTACAATAGTCATTCAGACGTTTGTAGGCGATTTAGTAATAAAAAATGTCGAACATCCAGATGAAATCTATAATAAACTGCAAGACGCGGTTGAACTGTCGGCTAAGAAAGAGGGGGACGATAATGAAGAAGTTATTGAAGCGGAATAAAACTAAAAAAGAGCTGCCATCGCGTATTACTAATGATACTGTGGCGCAGCATCGCGAGAAAGTGCTGGCGGCAGGACGTAAGCATAAGTACCCGATACAATACACGAAACATCGGCTTATTTGGATTACATCGTTTGTCAGTTTGGCTGTTTTAGCAGTTTTTGTTACTTTAGGATGGCTGCAGTTGTATGTCTGGAAAGACACGGGAGATATTTCGTATCGGCTTGTTAAGATATTTCCGCTGCCGGTGGCAAATATTGACGGCGAAGATGCTTTATATAGGGATTATTTGTTGTATCATCGCAGCACGTTAACTATTTTGAACAATCAAGGCCAGTCTGATCAAAAAGACAAAGTTAAGTTTTATCAGAAACAATCCATAGATAAGGCTTTGGACGTTGCTTATGCAAAAAAACTGGCGCGCGAAAACGGAATCTCGGTTGATAAAGATAAAGTCCAGGGCTTAATACAGCGCCAGCGCGAGGCCAGTAAGCTTTCGGAGGCGGCCTATGAATCTGTAGTCAAGGATAATCTTCACTGGACTATGAGCGAGCTAACAACTGCTATGGAGTACACGGTTCTCAAGCAAGAAGTTTCGTTTAAAATTGATAAAAAAGCAGAAGACCTAGTTATGCAAATCCAGAAAAAAATAAAATCAGGCAAGAATTTAAAAGATATCGCGCATGAGTTTGGCGATAGAATCCAGCCGGTATTTGATCTCTCTATCTCTAAGGATAACTCTGATGGCGGCTTGACTGAGGCTGCCTTAAAATCGCCGAAAGGAAAAATTACTGGACCTGTTAAGACATTGTCTGGCGATGGTTATTATTTTATCGTTTTGAACGCTGTCGATGGCAATAATGCGAACTATTCTTACATTAAAGTTCCCTTGACGGTATTTAATAAGCAGCTAGATAGTATTAAAAAAAGCAATAAAGTAAAATACTACATATCTGTTGATAAGTAGCCGTTCAGGTTGAAAAAAACCCTCCTTTTGGTATAATCTTCCTAGGAGTATGCCGCTGTAGCTCAGTTGGTAGAGCGGCGCTTTCGTAAAGCGTAGGTCACCAGTTCAAATCTGGTCAGCGGCTCCATAATTTATGAACGACACTGTAAAAAAATCTTTACGAGTTATTGCTGCAGACAGAGGACTAGCTGGTCTGATTGTTGTTAATCTGATTGCGGTTGTTATTATTGCTGTCTTTCTGGTAGTAGCAATTAAGCCTAATGAATCTCAAGTGATCACTCGGTACACGGCGTATGGTGTCGCTAATTTTTACAGAAGTTACTGGTATGATCTATTTAGCTATGCTGTTTTAGCGATAATCATGGCCGTTGGTCATTCGGTGCTGAGTGTGAAGCTTGCGCTTGCTAAAAGACGCGATCTAGCAATGTTTGTGCTGTGCCTGACGCTTGGTTTGCTGATAATATTGGTGATTTTTGCCTGGTCAATAATTAAGATTGCTTCTTTGGGGTAGCGATGGATTTAGAAATTCCTCTTGGAAAACGGACTAAAAAGTATCGGTTTTTTGAAATATTGCCTGGTTTTTTTAGCTACGGGGCAATTATTCTACTGATAGTTTTATCGATTTTTAATCCGCTTTTAGCCTCAATTTACCTTTTGATAATTATTTTATCTACTTTAGTAAGGTCTATCGGTATTTGCTATCGAGTGGTCGGCGGACGCAGTATGATGGAGAAGGCTTCAAATACAGACTGGAACAGACTCTTGGCGGACTTGGATAACCCTAAGGCAGCCTATGATAAATTAAAAAAATCTAATAGTAAGAACAAGAATATTTTTTATAAGCGGCACATGGAAAACCTGCGATTGATGTCTACTAGTAAGGATGGCTTTTTCCCAAAAGCTTCAGATTTATACAATGCTTTGATTATGCCTGCATATAACGAGAGTATTGAGGTTATTGAGCCGGCTTTAAAGTCGGTTGTTGATACAACTTACGATAAAAAACACCTAATTATTGTTTTTGCTTACGAAGAGCGTGGCGGAGCTGGTATTGAGGAGACCGCTAAAACCCTTCGGGATAAATATGGTAAATATTTTCATTCTTTCCATATCGTCAAACACCCTAAAGATTTACCTAATGAAGTTATCGGTAAGGGCGGAAACATAACTTACGCAGGAAAATGGCTGAAAAAATATCTGGAAGAGCAGAAGATAGCTTTTTCTAATGTGATAGTAACAACCATGGATTGCGATAATAAGCCGCATAAATACTATTTCGATTATTTAACCTATGAATACATTGTCCATGAAAATCGAAAACACTTATCTTATCAACCGATATCCCTGTTTACTAACAATATTTGGGATGTGCCAGCGCCGATGCGGGTGCTAGCAACTGGTAACTCTTTCTGGAATATTATTAGTTCTATGCGGCCGTATTCGCTGCGTAATTTTGCTTCTCATGCCCAGCCGATGGATGCGCTGGTTGAAATGAACTTTTGGAGTACGCGTACAATTGTCGAAGACGGGCATCAGTACTGGCGCAGTTATTTTCACTTTAAGGGCGATTACGCAGTGCTACCTATGTACGTCCCGATTTATCAAGACGCAGTTTTAGGTAATACTTACATAAAGACGCTAAAGGCGCAATTTATCCAGCTGCGGCGCTGGTCATACGGTTCTTCTGATGTAGCGTACGTTGGTAATATTGTTTTTAGCCGCAATCGCGGCGCGCCATTCTGGCCAAGCTTTACGCGGTTTATTAGACTATTGGAGGGGCATGTAACTTTAGCTAGCGTCTCGGTTATGGTAGCTTTCGGCGGTTGGATGCCGTTGCTGCTCAATAGGGAAGCGGCCAGGAGTGTGGTCGCTCATCAATTGCCAGATACAGTTAGTTTTTTGCAGCAGATTGCCATGATAGGTCTTGTAGTTTCAATATTTACCTCTTTTAGGTTTTTACCGCCGCGTCCAGAGCGCTATAAACGCCGCCGGAATATATTAATGCTACTACAGTGGGTGTTGATGCCTGTTACGTCAATTCTTTATAGCTCAATGTCGGCCTATAATGCTCATACGCATTTAATTCTCGGCAAGTATTTAGACAAGTTTGATGTGACAGAGAAGACTACGATTGATATGAACGATCAAGAGCGTCAGAATAAGAAGAAGTCGAAGTCGCCTCGTATTTTTAAAGGCAGACGAAAAAAATAAACATAACTTTGTATTGTAATTATTTCTTAGAACGAGAATTTTTCTGCAGTCTTGCGCGTACCTTTGCGATTCTCTCATTATATTCAAAATATAAAACCGTCTTATCAAGCAGGGAGCTTCGCGACCGCTGCGGAAGCTGCTTGGGCGCTTGTGTTGAAGAAATATTACTCATGCCATCTATAGTAACATATACAAGCAAAAAAGTCAAATATAAAATACAAAAAACCTGAATTGGTGGGCAATAGAGGATTCGAACCTCTCACCTCTTCAACGTCAATGAAGCGCTCTAGCCAAATGAGCTAATCGCCCGCTTTTTTGATTCTATCAGAGAAAGAGATTGATTGCAAGACATGGTATAATATGACGTATGAGTACAGATGAATTACATGAAATGCGGCATAGTTTAGCGCATATTATGGCGCAGGCCGTTCAACATTTATGGCCTCAAGCTAAGTTTGGTGTCGGTCCAGCTATTGATGATGGCTTTTATTATGATATTGACCTTGGTGGCGCGACAATCTCTGAAGATGATTTTCCAAAGATAGAAAAAGAAATGAAAAAAATTATCGCTGCTAACTATCCGTTCGAACGCCGCGACGTGCCGATTGAGGACGCCATTACCTGGGCAGAAAGAAATCATCAAGTATTTAAACTTGAATTGCTAAACGACCTCAAGCGGTCTGGTACGACCGTTGCTAAGGAATTGGTTGGTGAGGATTTAGGATCAGTAACTGATAGAGATAGTAAACTTAAAACAGTGTCTCTCTATTCGCAGGGTGATTATACCGATTTATGCCGTGGCGGACATGCCGATAGTACGGGCAAGGTTGGTGCGTTCAAGCTGATGCGGGTGGCTGGGGCATACTGGCGCGGCGATGAAAAACGCCAACAAATGCAACGATTATACGGTGTAGCTTTCGCGACCCATAAAGAATTGGACGATTATCTTAAAAATCTGGAGCTAGCTAAGCAGCGCGATCATCGAAAACTGGGCAAGGAGCTTGATTTATACACAACTTCGCCGCTGGTGGGCGTCGGCTTGCCGCTGTTTACGCCGCGGGGTACGATTTTGCGCGATGTAGTGGCTCAATACTCAAACCAGTTACGGCAGAAATTTGGCTTTGAAAAGGTCTGGACACCGCACATCACTAAGAAAGACTTATACGAAACTTCTGGTCACTGGGCAAAATTTGGTGAAGAACTATTCCTGGTTAAAAGCCAAGAAACGAGCGATGAAATGGCGCTCAAGCCGATGAATTGCCCGCATCATACACAGATTTTTGCCTCGCGGCCGCGGAGCTATCGCGATATGCCGGTGCGCTATTTGGAAACGACGACTGATTATCGCGATGAAAAAACTGGCGAACTTGGCGGCTTAAATCGCGTGCGTTCGCTAACTCAAGACGACAGCCATGTGTTTTGCCGTCCGGATCAAATTGAGAATGAGATTAACAATTTATTGTCGGCTGCTCGCGAGCTGTACGGCACAATTGATATGAAACTAAGAGTGCGGCTGAGTTATCGTGATAATTCTGATGCATATTTGGGTGAACGCTCATTGTGGAATTCTGCGCAAAATCAGTTGAAATCGGCAGTCGAAAAGGTCGGTTTGGATTACTTTGAACAAGAAGGAGAGGCTGCTTTTTACGGGCCAAAAATCGACTTTATGGCGACTGATGCAATTGGTCGTGAACACCAAGTTGCAACTGTGCAGCTAGACTTTGTGCAGCCGCAACGGTTTGGTTTAGAATATACAGAAAATGATGGTAAATTTACAACACCTGTGATGATCCATTGTGCCTTGCTGGGGTCAATCGAGCGCTTTTTAAGTGTTTTTATTGAACACACTGGTGGTTGGTTTCCGTTCTGGGCGGCTCCAGAGCAAGTGCGAATTTTAACGATTAACGACACGGTTCTTGATTATGTTGCAGAAATAACAACAATTCTATCAGAGGTAACGTTAATGAAACCTATAAAATACAACGATGTAAGATTCACTACAGATATCCGCAATGAGTCGATCGGTAAGAAAATCCGTGAAGCAACTGTTGTAAAGATTCCAACACAAATTATTGTTGGTCCAAAAGACAAAGCAGCACGCGTCGTTAGTATTCGTACTCGCGCCGGCGAAGAGCAAATCTCAATCGATCAACTAGCCAACTATATTAAAGGCGTTCAATGATGAGAAAATTGACCATTGCTGTTGACTGCGATGATACGTTATTTCCAACAGCAAAATATTTTATAGACTCCTATAATAAGAAGTTTAATGCAAGTGTTGATTTTGAACATCAACACGAACCTGATTATGATGGATGGGGCGTCGGTGATGCCGAATTGTTGCGGCGATTAGGAATGTTGCAAGACGCCGAAGAGTACCGTCAAATAGAAATGTACGATGATGCAGCCCGTGCACTAAACAATCTACGTACAAAAGGACACAGGCTGGTAGTTGTAACCGCTCGAAAAGAACATGAGAGACCTATAACAGAATTGATGATTGAACGGGATGCGCCTGGAATATTTGATACGATTGAGTTTGTTGGCTGGTACGGTTCAAAACATGAAACTCTAAGGAAAATAGAAGCCGATGTTCTGGTCGATGATTCTATGCATCATTTGAATAAGGCACTAGAGGAAGGTATATTAGACCCAGGCTGCGCGTTGTTATTTGGCGATTTTCCGTGGAGTAGGACGATAGCCGAGGCGGGTGAAGGTATTGTTCGCTGTGCTGATTGGATAGAGGTGGAACAGAGAATTGAGCGAGTTGCCAATAGTTAGTTTGCGCGATAAAGTTTATGAATTAATGGCGCAGTTGCCTGAGGGTAAAGTAACAACCTACGGTGATTTAGCGGCTATGGCGGGGTATCCGTACGCGGCGCGGCAAGTTGGGCAGATTGCTCATGGCGGGCCAATTAGCTTGCCATGGCATCGTCTGGTAAACGCAAAGGGCGGTTTAGCGACAGGATTTCCTGATGGACAGGAATCTCAGCGGCAGCTTCTTAAACAAGACGGTATTATTTGCGACGAATCGTATCGGGTGATTGATTTTGATGAGCGGCGATGGAGGCCTAAGCTGTGAAAGATTCTTTGCCGTTGATAGTGATTGTTGGACCGACAGCAAGCGGAAAAACTGGACTTAGCATTAAGCTTGCAAAAAAGTTTAATGGTGAAATTATCTCAGCCGACTCGCGCGCGATTTATCGCGGACTGGATATCGGTACAGCTAAGCCGTCTATTGAAGAGAGACGGGGTGTCGTGCATTGGGGGATAGATTTAATAAATCCGGGAGAGTATTATACGGCAGCAGATTTTAAAAGATACGCCGACGCAAAGATTGACGATATCAGGTTAAGGGGGCATTTGCCGATTCTGGCTGGCGGCTCTGGCCTTTACATTGATGCAATATTGTTCAACTTTGAATTTGGAAATTTGCCAATTGTTGAAAAAAGAACAACGCTTCAAAAGATGGATATCTTGGAATTACAAAGTTATTGTGTAAAAAACAACATAAAATTACCAGACAATATTCAAAATAAAAGACACCTAATTCGGACGATCGAAAGGGACGGTATAAGAGGAGAGAGAAGTAAGTGTCCACCTAATAATACTATTGTGGTTGGTATAACAACGTTGAGAAAAACACTACATGAACGAATTGCCAAAAGAGCTGAATGTATGATAAAAAACAACGTTGTGAATGAAGCTACAATGGCAGCTGATAAATTTGGCTGGAACAATGAAGCCATGACAGGTAATATTTATTCAATAATTAAAAAGCATAAAAAATGTGTGCTAAATGAAAAAGAAATGTTGCAAGAATTTATAAAGAGCGACATGCGCTTGGTGAAAAAACAAATGACTTGGTTCAGAAAAAATCCGTTTATTGTTTGGGGCGATCTTGCTAGCTGCGAACATTACTTAGAGCAAATTTTAAAGGGCGGGCAACTGGAGAGCAAGTAAAGTTTATGGTACAATTATAGAACGATGATCGATTCGTTATTCGGCTCAAAAACGAGAGTAAAATTATTGCACCTATTTCTGAACAATCCAGAAAAATCGTTTTACGTGCGGGAAATTACCAGGCTTATTGACGAGCAAATAAATTCCGTTCGCCGGGAGCTAGCTAATATGGTTTCTGTTGGTATCGTGCAGTCGGATAATATAGACAATAAACTTTATTATAGTACTAACATAGGTTATAGGTATTTGGAGCCTCTAAGCGTCATTTTTTCTGATAAAAGAAACCTGCAGGGCAATGATTCTAGCAAGGTTTGGGCGAAGACTTTGTCTAGAATGTCTAATATTAAAGTTATAATATCTGCTGGAAAACTGGTCGGCGACGCTGACGGTAAAATAGATTTGCTGTTAGTGGGCGATATATCAGCGGCAGATGCTGGTAGTCTGGTTAAGAAAATAGAGAAGGTAGAAAATAATGAATTAAATTATTCAGTAATGTCATACGAGGATTTTTATTATCGGTTGAGTGTTAGAGATCGGTTTATAATGGATATCATTGAAGGCAAACATTCGGTATTGATTGATACGGAAAATATATTGAGAAAGGAGTAAGGATGTTTGATATAGAATATAAGGGCGCAAATGCTATAGTATTCGCTACAAAGAAAGTGCGGGTAGTTTTTGATCCAAATTTAGCAGTTGTCGGCGCTAAGAATGTTTCGGTTAAAGATAATGTTGAAGTAGCTACGGAAGATAGATTTGCAGTTACTGACCCTGCGCCAAGATTATTGCTCAATGGTCCTGGCGAGTATGAGGTTGGCGATGTAGCAATTTCTGGTATTCCTGCTCGGCGTCATATTGATACTGATGCTGATGGTAAAAAATCTACGATATATAAGATATCTGTCGGCGACGTAAGAGGGGTGGTGATTGGCAATATTCAGCCAAAACTTAGCGATGATCAGCTTGAAGATATTGGTGTGGTTGATTTTGCAATTATACCGGTAGGCGGTAGCGGCTATACATTAGATGCCGTGAGCGCTTCTTCTATGGTTCGGCAGCTAGACCCAAAGGTAGTTATTCCAATTCATTATGCAGATCCGTCTATAAATTATGAGGTTCCTCAGTCTGGTGTAGAAGATTTCATGAAAGAATTGAACGCAAATGTTGTAGAAGCTGGGTTAAAGTGGAGATTAAAGAAGCCTGCTGATTTGCCTGATAGTCTAACTGTTGTTCAAATATCGAAAACATAGATGTAAGCAATTATGGCTAGTAAAAACCCTGTCTATCGCGACAGGGTTTTATAATTAAGCGGCCTTTGCGGCTGGCGGTTGCAGCAACCCTTTTTTCTTCAGTGTCCGTATTGCTTTTGTGCTTAAAATCATAGTAATTTTCTGACCGTTTACAACAAAAGTCTTTTTCTGAAGATTTGGCTTGAAGACGCGCTTAGTTCGACGCAAAGAAAAGCTAACGTTGTGTCCGTATTGCTTGCCCTTGCCTGTCAATTCACATCGTGATGCCATTTTCACTCTCTCTTTAAGGTTAATATCTAATCTCTAGTATTGTAGAGGTATTTCTTTAATTAGTCAAGATCCAGCTATGTAAAAATAAAAGTCTTTCCCGTACAATTCGTAGTTTGGATGCCTTTGGACTTTACGGCTGCGGGAAGCTACAATAGAACAGGATGGTCTTGTTAACGACTTCACTAGAACAAATCAAAGGCGTCGGCCCTAAAACCGCCCAGGCGCTGTCGGCGGCAGGTCTAGAGACAGTGGCGGACGTCCTAGATTTTTTGCCGCGGGCGTATGATAACTATTCGGCGGCGGTCAACATCGCTGATCTGCAGCCGGGCAAGGTGACGGTGCGGGCTCGCTGCGAGTCAATTTCCACGCGGATTGTTCGCCGGGGCTTAAGGATAACCACGGCGGTGCTGGCGGATGATTCTGGTAAGGTCAAGGCCGTTTGGTTCAATCAATCATACCGCGAATCGCAGCTGAGATCTGATGCTGAGTTCATGTTCTCCGGCCAATTTGGCATGCAATATAACAGCTATCAAATCAGCAATCCATCCGTCGAACTCGCCAAGCCAACTGATACATCCGACGCCCAACGCACGTCGGGCATTCATCCGGTCTACAAATCCATCAAAAACCTTCGCCCAAAAACCGTGCAGGATTTGCTGAAAAATCTGCGCCCCATCATGGAATTTTTGCCCGAGACGCTACCAGAACACATTGTCCAGCGACAAAAACTAGTCAGCCGCGCTGAAGCCATCAGGTTCCTTCACGCACCAAACAATCATGAGGAAATTGCCCGCGGACGGGAACGCTTGGCGTTCGAAGAATTGTTTGAAATGATTTTGGCAGCGCAATTTAACAAGCAAGAACAAACCAAATTGACCGGCTGGTGCATTCCGTTCAATCAGCCGGTCGTCAAGCAATTTGTTGAACAATTGCCATTTCCCCTGACCAACGCACAGCGCCGCGCTGCCTGGCAGATTTTGCAAGATTTGGAATCCGAACATCCGATGAACCGCTTATTACAGGGCGATGTTGGCTCAGGTAAAACAGTGGTCGCCGGGCTGGTGGCGGCGGAGGTGGCGCAGGCTGGTTTTCAGACGGCCATCATGGCGCCGACGGAGATTTTGGCGGCTCAGCACGCCAAGACGCTGGATGAGCTGTTATCGCCGTTTGGTGTATCGGTGGCATTGCTGACAGGGCACATCAAGGGTACTCCGCGGCGGCAGCTGCTGGACAATTTAGCAAATGGCACCATTAACGTGGTGGTTGGTACGCACGCGCTGATTCAGGAAAAAGTGGCGTATCATAAGCTGGGGTTTGTGGTGATCGACGAGCAGCATCGGTTCGGCGTCAAGCAGCGGCAGGCGTTGCTGCAGAAGGCAGACTACATGCCGCATCTACTCAGCATGACCGCTACGCCGATCCCGCGGAGCTTGGCATTGACCTTGTATGGCGAGCTGGACATCTCGATTTTGGACGAGCTGCCGGCCGGCCGTCAGCCGATTGAAACGAAAATTTGGTCGCCAGCCTCAGCACCAAAACTCTACGAAGCCATTGATCACGAATTGGCTCAGGGCCGCCAAACCTACGTCATTTGTCCGTTGATTGATGATAATCCTGACAATGACAAAAAGTCGGTCGAGGCGGAATATCACAAATTAGCGAAAACGATGTTTCATCATCGCCGCGTTGGGCTGCTGCACGGTAAACTGCCGCCAGAGGAAAAAGCGGCTGTTATGCAGCAGTTTGCGGACGGCGACATTGACATGTTGGTGAGTACCACCGTCGTGGAAGTTGGTGTCAATGTGCCGAATGCTACAGTCATGCTCATCGAAAATGCCGATCATTTTGGGCTCAGCCAGCTCCATCAGCTGCGCGGTCGGGTTGGACGCGGTCAGCACCAGAGTTTTTGTCACCTGATGGTGTCGAGTCACGACAAGCCAAGTCAGCGCCTCAGGGAAATTGAGAAGTCTCAAGACGGCTTTTACTTGGCAGAAGTTGACTTGAAACTACGCGGCCCTGGCGAGATTTACGGACGAGCGCAGCATGGCGCACTGAACCTAAAAATTGCCTCGCTGAGCGATACGCTGCTGATTGCCCGTGCACAAGCGGAGGCTGAGCGCTTTGTCAAAGAAGGGCAGGATTTGCTACAATATAACCATCTGGCGCGTGCCGTCAGTCGCTATCAGCGATTAACCATTTTGAATTAATATGTACGCAGGAACAACAATTAGAGATGGCTCTGGTCGATTTATCGGTGTTCATCAAAAGATAGATCGAGTGGCCAGGCGACATCTGACGCCAATGCTGCCTGATTGGTGTGAGTTTCCTGATATTAAAGATATCCTGCACTTTGAAGGCAAAAACGGTCCTGACGGCGTCAAGCGTAAAAGTCCAGCCGTTGACGAGCCGTGGCATTTCATCAGTCCAGACGATCCAAACGATACGGCGCTTTTGGAGATGATTGACCAGCATATTGATAACCTAGCGAAGGCGCTGCAGAAACGTAATTCTGAACGAGCCGCCTTTGAAGCCGCGTGGATGGCGCACGCTATCACCGATGGTCTAACGCCAGCGCATCATTTCCCGCTGGAACAGGCAATGCAGGAACTGCGCGGCGGTGAAGGGCTGGAGACGCGAACCTCAATCCTCAAGAAAAATTTCATGAAGGGCGACACAGGGATCGAGCTCATCAAAAATAATTGGAAATTCTGGGGCGCTAAGGGTATGATGACTATGCATGTGGCGTTTGAAGCGGGCGTGGCAAGCGTGGTGGCTTATCCGCGCTTTAAGGACGCTGTGCCAAGCGAGGCTGATATCTTGCAGGTCAAGCAGCAGGGTTATCGGGAATACTATCTGGAGCAAGTTCACGCTGTGGCGGCCATGAAAATGTATGACAACTTTGGTAAAAACGGCTGGACGACGGATCTGGCGTGGCAGACCAACCATGAGTTGATGCCAATCATCATCAAAGCCGTCATGCTGGGCTGGCTAGCGTCGATTTGGAAGCTTGAGGCAAAACGGTGAGAGTGCGTATCATTGCTGGGGAATTTGGCGGACGATTTATCCAGGCGCCGTCAGGTTCAACGACGCATCCCATGGGTGAGCGGGTGCGTTCGGCAATGTTCAACTCACTGGGTGAAACAGTCCGCGGTGCGCGGGTTTTGGACGCCTTTGCCGGCTCTGGCGCCATTGGCTTGGAGGCGCTCAGTCGTGGTGCCGAGTCAGTGTTTTTCGTGGAACGAGGCCACGTCGCTCAGTGTGTCATAGCTGAAAATATAAGCAATTTGGGTGTTGATGAAAAATCTATTGTAATAAAAACAACGGTATCGAATTGGTTGGAAAGCATGAGCGTGACAGAGAAGTTTGATATCATTTTTGCTGATCCGCCATATCATAATCCTCAGTTTTCCACAGTTTCACGACTAATGGGGCTTCTCAAACCAGGCGGATGTATGATATTATCACACCCAGGAATAGGTGAGGTGCCAATTCAAAACGGAATTGTTGTGGTGGACAATCGTAGTTATGGGGAGGCGCACCTCACCCGGTTCCGTCGAGAGAAGTAGATTTGTTAAGTAAACACGGCACTTAGGGTTGTGTTTTTATTTTAAGTAAAGACTTCATTGATATACTTGTTTTATAAAGCTGTCTTATGGATTTTAACGCTGATAAAGATGTAGGTTAATCATGGTATAATTTTACTGTGATGTCTATCATGAGTATCATAATGATTTTTGTTGTAATTCTCTTGTCTATGACGGTTCATGAGGCTATGCATGCTTTTATGGGATACTTTCTGGGGGATAATACTGCAAAAATTGAAGGACGACTGACCCTTAACCCATTAAAGCATATTGACCCATTTATGACTATTCTTCTGCCGTTAACCATGGCGCTGCTGGGCGGGCCAGTGTTTGGCGGCGCAAAACCAGTGCCGTTTAATCCTAACAGAGTCCGTTATGGTGAATGGGGAGCTGCTATGGTTGCATTGGCGGGGCCGTTGACTAATCTTTTTATAGCCTTTTTTGCTTTTGGCATTGGTGCTTTGATGAGTGTTGTTAGTAACGGTGGGTTGGTCGCGTCATCGTTTCCTGGATCGGTGATAGCAATGACAGTGTCCGTTAATCTGGGCTTTTTCGTGTTTAATATGCTGCCTGTACCGCCGTTAGACGGTTCTCGCTTGTTATATGCTTTAGCGCCGGAAAGCGCTAGGCGACTGATGGAGCAAATTGAACAATATGGCACATTGGTAGTTTTTTTACTTGTTGTGTTGTTCTCTAGTGCAATTGGCCGAGTAATGAGCGCTTGTATCAGTACTATACTAGATGTATTTATGATGATTTTTAGTGTATAATAGAACTAGCCCTAAGTTGCCTGCGGGTACGTATGATTTTCCTAACATCATATGATAGGGAGCTTTAATGATTTATTATCGTGTTAATAAGTTGCGAGCACCCACCTTGCTTTTAA
>CAUPXR010000002.1:0-29630 GCA_963515225.1 uncultured Candidatus Saccharibacteria bacterium
CGTAAATTCGCCCGTAAGCCTGAGAGATAATCTCATAAAATTCATCATGCTCTGCCCGATTCCGCGAAAACGAGTACAAATCTTTCATTAAAAACTCGCGCCCGCGCATCAAACCCGATTTTGATCGCAGTTCATTGCGGAACTTGATTTGAAATTGATACGGATAGCATGGCAAATCCTTATAGCTGGCGATAAATCCGCGCATCATCTTCGTAATCGGCTCCTCATGTGTCGGCGCCAAGCCCAACTCCGAACCGTTGGCAAGCCGAGTCTTGAACCATACATCCATCACCTCGTCGTCCCAGCGCCCAGATGCTTGCCACGTCTCGCGCGATTGCAGCGCCGTCAAACTGACCTCGTTGCCGCCGATAGCATTCATTTCCTCGCGGATAATCTGCACAATATTGTCCAGCACGCGCTTGCCCAGCGGCAAATATGCGTATACGCCCGCCATCTCTTTATAAATAAACCCTGCCCGGATAAGCAGCTGCGCGTTTTTAGAGACTTCTTCCGCTGGCGCAGTTTTGTTTGTCTTGGTAAAAAGTTGGCTCATCCGCATAATTTTCCTCCTTTACATAAGCGGTAATAGCGCATTTATTTGCCGTATTACATCAGGATTAATAAACAACAAATAAAACGCTATGCCATTTTTTATCATATGCGTCATCATCGGCACCCAAACCGCGCCGGTATATTCCCGCGCCGCGCATATCACCAAACTGAGTGAGAACGTATCAACTGCTACCGACCACTGTAGAGGCTTATCAGTTCCGGCCCACAAATGCGCCAGTCCAAACGCCAAGCTAGTCACCAAAACCGACAGCCAAACAGAAAACGATTTGCGTAATTTGCCATACAGATAACCGCGAAATAGTAATTCCTCGGCAATCGGCGCTAAAACCACCATCGTTATAAACGCTAGTAAAAACTGCCACTGCGTTCCCAGCATTGCTTGGCTGAATGGCAAAGTCTGCGCCTGCTTCATGTCCAGCGAAAACAAAGCAACTGCTATCGCCACCAGGACACTGGTGACTAGAAAATAAGCCACATATGCCAGCGGCGAAATCAGTATTTCCAAGAACGTCGGCCAATCATCAACACCTAGCAGCATCAGCTTAGTTTTAGGTTTCATGAAATTTTGCGGAAATAATATTACGACCAGCAGCTTAACTATATAAATGATAAACGACGCCGCCGCATTAAAAATAACTACGTTTAACGAACTCAGAGGAACGCCAATAGAGTTCAAAAGTCCCGCCAGCAAACTAACCGCATACTGTACCGCGATAAACGCTGCATACACCCACGCCGGCAATGCCAGCAGCAGCCACCATTTATACCTGCCCTCCAGCGCTTTATTAACCTTCGCTACAATTTTTTTCCTGTTTTTAACTAACCTAGAAGAATTTCCTGACATCGCTCACCGTCACTAAAATTGTTAATACTAATAAAACCAGCATGCCCGCCGCTTGGATATTTTCTTCGCGTTCGCGGGTTAATTTTTTCTTAAACAACCTGAATCCCACCATCGTAAACCAACGTCCGCCATCCAGCGCTGGAATTGGCAAAACGTTCATCACTGCCAGCGTCAAAGAGATAATCGCCGCTAAAAGTAGTATTTGCGTCAACCCAGAATTAACAACCGACGGAAATAGCACGCCTAAAATACCAATCGGCCCAGCCACATTTTCGCCAACCGCTGCCAAATCTGCCCGCGCCGCCTGCCGCGATTCATCTGAGCCAAAAAATTGTCCAATAAATCCGCCGACAGATTTCACCAGCAAATCACCAACGCCTCTCAATGTTTCATACGACAATTGCGCCGTCGTCGCTACGCCTAAAACTGGCGCCGACCACGTACTATGAAGCTTTTCTGTTTGCCGCGACGCGACGCCCAGATAACCGCCAGATTTAGCCTTTTTAACGTCGTTAAGCTGGATATCCACCATCTTTTCTGTATTATCCCGGCGATATATCACCGCGACCTTTTTACCGGCATTAGCTTTCGTGGCTGCCGATAAAACGCCGGGCGTCGTAATGTCGCTCTGAGCAATTTTTATAATTTGATCATCTGTTTTCAATCCCGCCTTTTCAGCCGGCGAACCTGGCGTTACCCGCGCCACTGTCACCGGCGAGCGTTCAACCGCCATGTCAAACGGCAATTGGACTTGATTCGGTAAAATTTTCGGCAGGCCCGCCAGCGCCAAAATCGTAAATAACACAGCTGCCGTCAACCAGTTCATCAGTACGCCAGCCAATAAAATCTTAGTTTTTACCCAAAATGTCGCGCCGCCATACGTTCCCTTGCCTTCAGCAGAATCATATTCACCCTTTAACTTAACAAATCCGCCCAGCGGCAGCCAGTTCAGGCTAAAAATAACGTTTTTACCGAGAAAACTCTTTTTTGGCTGCCATTTCTTCGCTCGCGGCGGAAAACCAATACCGAACTCTTCGACAACAACGCCATTTCGCTTAGCGACCATGGCATGTCCCAGCTCATGTAAAACAACCAGCAGAACCAGTACAAATAACCCTAGAATGATTCCCAAAATCAACATCATCATCCTCCAAACCGCCGATTCCGGCGCGCATACTCATCTAAAATCACTGCCACGTCATCAGTCGTCATATCTGGCCAATGCTTATCAATAAACATCAATTCGCTGTACGCCGCCCGCCATAGCATAAAATTACTCAGACGCTGCTCGCCGCTAGTCCGCACGATCAAATCGCATGGCGGCACCTCCGGCGCATATAAATTCTGAGCAATCAATTCCGGCGTTACATCTTCCGCCGAGATACCCGACTGAATAATTTTTTTAACCGCATCGGCAATCTCCAAATGTCCGCCATAGTTCAAGCAAAGCAGTAGCTCGCCTCCCGTCAAATTCCTTGTCTTTTCCTCGGCATTGTCTATGACCTTAATCAGCGCGTCTGACAAATCGTCGCGCGACCCAATCACTCGCAGCCTAATATTATTATCCAAAAAAATCGATACGTCAGCTTCCAGCATCTTAACAAATAGCTTCATTAAATGTCCGACTTCTTCTTCGGAACGTTTCCAATTTTCTGTACTGAACACGTACGCGCTGGCATACTTCACGCCGCGGCGCAAAGTCTCCAGCAAGATATCCTTCAAACAATTATACCCCGCTAAATGCCCCTCATAAGCCGGCAGCCCGTGCTGCTTCGCCCAGCGGCGATTACCGTCAACGATAAAGCCAACGTGCCTCGGCAATTCTGTTTTTTCACTCATGTTTCGCCCTCCACCCATCAATCAACCTCACATCCTGTATATCCTTCTCGCGCCCGCGCCAGTTTTTCCAGCGCCGTAGAAAATCTAGATTGACAAACTTCACACCGTCATATTCCACCGCGTAGTCCAGCAGCTCGTCGTATTCAACAATTCGCCCGTCAATTTCCCAGCCGTCCCAGATCTCGACCAATCCATCATGCTTCACCAAATACTGGCGTTGATTTTTATCAAGCTTTTCGGCCCAGCCACCGCTACGAGCGATCTCTTCTAATACCGCTCGACCAGCCGCCACATCAATATCAGCAGACTGGCGGATTCCTAATTGATCCAAAATACCGCTGCCAATGATAATCATCTGATCCAACGGCAGCCCTAACTCTTTCACGCGCTCAGCAAACGTCTGATTCATCAAACCGTCAACACATCCTTTTCTTTTGCCTTAAACGCTTCGTCAATTTGCACCTGCACCTTACTCATCAGCGCGTCAATCTCTTTCTCAACCCGCTTGAGATCGTCCTCGCCGAGCTCCTTGGCGTCTTTCATTCGCTTGGCATCCTTCAGAGCATCCTGGCGAATCGTCCGCATAGCGATCCGGGCCTCTTCGACCTTTTCACTGACTTGCTTGACTAATTGTTTGCGGCGCTCCTCAGTCAGCGCTGGCACCGGCACGCGCACCACCCCCCCATCATCGGACGGATTAAAGCCCAAACTCTGATTATCGCGAATTGCTGCCGAAATTGCCGTAATATTGCTCGGATCAAACGGCGTCACCAGCAGCATCTGCGCCTCCGGCGCCGTCACATTAGCCACCTGGTACAGCGGCATCCGCGTCCCGTACGCTTCCACCGTCACGCCGTCCAGCATCCCGGCATGCGCCCGACCAGTCCGCACCTTTTTCAGCTCATCCTGAAAGTGGCTAAACGCCTGCGCCATTTTATCCTCATATGGTTGTGTGTCAAACATCATTACCTCCAAATTACCTGCCTTATATTATAGCAAATTTTACCAGCAATTGTCCGCCTTATGTAATATAAAGTTTACACCAGGTAAAATCCCGCATAAAAATCCAACCAACCTCAGTCCTGGTGTCATGATATAATAACCTCCGTGATAACCAAATTAAAGCTTTATAATTTCCGCTCGTACAGCTTGCATGAAGTCGATTTTAACAGCTCTGGCACGGTTATCGTCGGGCCAAACGGCACAGGTAAAACCAACTTGTTGGAGGCAATTTATGCAGCGCTGCGCGGCAGTAGTTTCCGCGGCAGTTTGGGCGACTGCATGAAATTCGACATGGAACAAACAATTGTTCATTTGGAGGGCAGCTTTGGATCGCGCCGCCTTAAATTAGCTAGGTCAAACGATAAAATCAGTAAAGAATTTATCCTAAACGATAACAAATCAAAGGTCTTATCTCGTAAAAACCGCTTGCCTGTTGTTCTGTTTGAACCCAGCGAACTGCGGCTAATCTCATCGTCGCCATCGCGCCGCCGCGACTTTTTAGACGGACTGCTATCTCGCCTTGACCCGAAATACGATACCGCTCTCAGAGCTTTCAGCCGAGCGCTGCTGCAGCGCAACGAATTATTAAAGCATCCTCAGGAAAATTCGCAATCTTGGCGTAATAACTTGTTCGCCTGGGACATAAAATTTGTTCAATACGCCGCCTTAGTTTGCCGGCAGCGTACAAATTTTTTACTCAAACATGAATCAGCTATCAAAAACCTATACGAATCGCTAGCTGGACAGCCGACGGCTTTATCAATTGAATATTCAGCCAGTGCTCCTCTGCAAACCTACGAACAATCCCTGCTTGACCGCCTATCCAGATCGCGCGAATATGAAACCAAAACCGGCTTCACCTCTGTCGGACCGCAACGCGAGGATTTTACTATATTCCTTCATAATCAGCCCGCCGTAAAAGTCGCTTCCAGAGGCGAAATGCGCACTATTATGCTAGCCTTCAAATTGCTAGAGTTGGATCTGCAGACCAGCATAAACAACACCAAACCGCTTATTTTACTGGACGACGTATTCTCAGAACTCGACGCCAGCCGCGAAAAACTGCTCCAGGAGACTATCCAAAACCACCAATTCATCGTCACCACCACCGACTCCCGCCACCAGAGGGATGATTGTTTGATAATCTCCACGCGCTAAAATCCCGCCATTTTGGCGGGATTTATCATACTAAGCCAAAGTATGACGATATTATTCGCTCACGCCCAGCTCAATTCGCCTAAACTGGCGCACCACGATGTTCTCGCCGAGTTTAGCGATCGCTTCCTTAATATGCTGCTCAACCGTCTTAGAATCGTCCAAAATGTATGCCTGGCTCATCAGCACCTGTTCAGCAAAGTGCTTCTTCAATTGACCTTCAACGATCTTCTCGCGCATTTCTTCAGGCTTGCTTGCTAGCGCCTCGCTGGCCATTAGCTCTGTCCTAACCCGCTCCATTTCCTCAGCCGGAATATCCGCCTCAGAAACATACTTCGGACTCATGGCTGCAATTTGCATAGCAATTTCGTGCGCCAACGTCTTAAAATCATCCAGCCGCGCCACGAAGTCGGTCTCACAGTTCACTTCAACCACCACGCCAATTCGGCCCGAGTGAACATAGCCCTCAATCAAGCCTTCGCGCGCTTCGCGGTCGCCCTTTTTCTCAGCCTTGGTCAAACCTTTCTTGCGCATCGCCTCCAGCGCCTTGTCAAAATCGCCATCAGTTTCGACTAGCGCCTTCTTTGCATCAGTCAAGCCCACGCCAGTTAGTTCGCGCAGTTTTTTAATATCGTCTACAGAAACGTTCATCTTATTTATCTCCCTTTTTTACTGACTTGTCTTCCTTTTTTGCTGCGCCAGCTCCCTCGGCTACTGCTTTAGTAAAGTAGCTTAATAGCAATTGGATACTCTTAATTGCATCATCATTGCCTGGAATAACATAATTGATACCGGTTGGATTGACATTAGTATCAACCACCGCAAACACTGGTATACCCAGAGCCTCTGCCTCGCGCACTGCGTTCGCATCAGTCAGCGCGTCAACCACGACCACTGCGCCCGGCTTGCCCATCAGATTCTTAATACCGCCGTATTTGAAATTCAGATTATCAATTTCCTCCTGAAAACGCTGCACTTCCAGCTTGTTGTAGCGCTTTTCCAGGTCACCTGATACCATACGCTTCTCAAGGTTTTTCAGCTTCTTGATCTGCTGAGCAATCGTCGCGCCGTTGGTCAGCATACCGCCAATCCAGCGCTCAACCACGTACGGCTGGTTGATGCTCTCGGCCGCTTGGCGCACCACGTCCTTAGCTTGCTTTTTCGTACCGACGAACAATATCTTTTTACCGCTAGCGGCAATCTTCGTCAACTCCGGCAGCGCCTTCTCTAACGCCTCAGCCGTCTTTGCCAAGTCAATAATGTGGCTATCCTGGCGTTTTGAATGAATATATGGCGCCATCTTTGGGTGCCAGCGGCTAGTTTTGTGCCCAAAATGGACACCAGCTTCAAACAAAGCTTTCATGTCTACTGCTACAGACATTAGGTTACTCCTTTTCCTCGCCCGCCGCTTTTGGAGCTGCGACGGACTGTGTCGTTAATAATTAGTTACCTAATCATTGTAACACACTGGGAAGTAGAGTCCAAACCGCCGACTTACCAGCGTCCATATGGATTGCCTGGGGTTCTTTGCAGACGATTACTCGGCGGTGGAGGTGGCGGAGGTATCGCGCCAGGACTTAACGTGGAAACACTACCCCATATATCTATATCTTCTGGCCTATTAAGAGAACCTCCTAGATCAGCTCTATCTGTCTTACCAAACGATAAATTAGCGAATGGATCAGGCGGTTCTTCGTACGACACATACGGCTTAGGCGGTCCAAACGGCTCATATGGCTCAGACGACATGAACGGCGAATTATCAGGTGTAGCCTGCGGTGAATATGCTTGACCCTGCTCAAACACTGATGCGCCTGCCGCCCGAGCACCCGCTTTACCCGCTTCCGAAAGCGCATCGACACCTGATCTGCCACCCGTGCGAAATAGATTAAAAGCAGCTTTGAAAAGACCACGAAGAACCTTCTTCCGACGACCATCCACGCCGCGCTCAATGCCCATGCTACTCTCAAAGCTGTTTCGTGCCGCCGACAAGCCGCTTCGTGCAACTTCCCGACGAGCCTGCGGACTTTGCGATAATACATTTGCAGAATTAGCCAACTGATTACCAGTATCCACAACCGTTCGTGCCATCTCTGTCACTCCTCTGGCAGCGCGGACATGTCCGCCAACAACAGGAACGTGCTCAGCAAATCGCACTGCTCTATTATCAAGCACCTTCTCTGCTGCGCCAACTGCCTTGCCGACATAATCCAACCCAGCCTGAGTCGAACCGACCATATCCACGCGCTGTATAACACCAAGAACCCCTCTACCAAGCTCAGTTGCACGCTGGGCCCGCTCTCCAACAGCCTCAAAGACACCCGATTGTTGTTCCCGGCCATAACCCATCAAAGATTGAAATCTTTGCTCGTGCGGCGAAGGTTTAGCGGAAAACGGATCAGAACTTCCTGGATGACTTTCAAACATTTTATTCTTTCTGTTTTTGAACTTTATTTATATTTGGTATACTAGCACACTATTGATTATTTGTCAATCATATTATGGATAGACTCATCCCCTTTGCAATAAAAAATTACGAATGAGCATCTTCGCGAGACGCTATGAACTTCCCTAGCTCTTGACTAAGATTTAATGCCTCTTCCCCAAAAGGATGAAGTTCTACGACAACTATATCATCACCGCTTGTCTGGGCAATTTCAAAATAGTTAATTTTGTCGCCAATCACAAAAACTCCCTTTATACAATTCACACCCCACTCCAAATCCCTTGCAGTCGAACTTGGCGCTGATTCACCAGGTAGGTTTGCCGACAGTTTAAATAGCATGACAGATCCAGTTTTCTTCCCTCTTGGCTCGCCAGATGTATGCGCATCAAAAGCCGTAACTGAGGTATTTAATTCTACTGGCATGCCGTAATAAGAACAAAGGACACATTCATGAGGTCTAAATAACTTTGCTTTTACACTATCACCGCCGCAAATCCCCGAAAGACCTGCCCCAAAGGTATTATCAAGTCCTTTACTAAGACTTGTTAACGCACGACCCATATTAACTTCCTCAGTGTTATCGGGTTGTTTCAATATTTCAGTAATTGTCTGCGCCTCTTCTTTCTCCCCAGGTCGTCGAACCTCTTTCGCCATTAGTTCCCACAAGTTATATCCACTCAAAATAGAAGGCTGCTCACTATTCATATTTTATAACTCCACGCTTTTATATTAATCCTGAATATGCACAATTATAAATTTTTATATTTATCTTTTCAATACTTACCATAGCTCACCACAGCCACCAGACATCATCACAAACCTCCTGTAGCCACGGGCGCGCTTAATATGAACCAATCTATATCTTGTCATGCCGTATTGGCGATGACGCAGAAAAACCAGTCCTTAAACCTCTGAGTCTTCGTACTAATTTACGCAACATGTAGATTGTCGAAGATGCTCCAATAATTCCCTGTCCACACAGATCGCAATTGCTCTCAATCGATACTCCTTCATCTACGCTCTTCTCATAATGACTATCAAACGCACTTTCTGCAGAGTTGTTTTTCATAGTCTCACCGATGCTCACAACAGAACGTATAGCTTTCAATTTTCATCATTACTGTCTTAATCTATACTCTCTTTCCTCTGTTTCATCAAATTTTCCATCATATTGCATGGATTTTGCAACAATTTGCAATCTATCTGCTTTCCTGCTAAAATACTAGAGTTATGAAAAGCAGTATTCACCCACAGAACTATCGCCCGGTCGTATTTAGCGACGATCAAGCGGGCTTCGCGTTCTTGACACAGTCAACAGCGCAAACCACGGATACCATCGTTTGGGAAGATGGCAAGACTTATCCACTCGTCAAGGTGCACATCTCTAGCGCCTCGCACCCATTCTTCACCGGCGAAGAAAAGATCATCGACACCGAAGGCCGCGTTGACCGGTTCAAAGCACGCCAGGAGGCAGCCGCTAAACGCCGCGCCGAGTTGGCTAATAAGGCGAAAAAGCGCAACGCAGCCGCCGCAGCCAAGACTCAGCAAACCGCCGCTAGCGGAGACGACGCCAAATCAGCGAAACCGTCTAAAAAAGCTAAGAAATAGCCAGCAAAAGCAAGACTAAATAAAAAGCACCTCGCGAGAGGTGTTTTTATTAGCTCTGTGAACTATTCCCCTGTCTCCAGAACACAAACGAGAAAAGACCCTCCGATACGCATATATTTCTATCCTTAGTTATAGACTCTCACGAATTCGTAAAAATTCCCATAATTCAGCGTATAATTCATTGACCTTTCTATCTCCTAGGCCAACCTCCTTAAGCTCAAAAGGATTAGTATTCGGTTCATTATCGTTAGAGTCTTTAGGTGACATACAAAACCACTTAACGTCATCGGATGTGACATGTCCTACATAAGCGCAATTTTTACCCCATTCCATATTCTGCGTTGTTAATTTCGGCTGTGTACGGAACCAGCCAGCTGGTCCTGTATCAGACTTGAGCACAACAACTGAGCCATCGCAGTAAACGCTGTCTGTACATGCACTCTCGTAATTATAAGCGTCAAAGGCTACGACACGCATGTCTAGTAAAACCCCATCATCGCGCATAACACTACCATACGAACCAAACAGCTTAGCATCTGCTCTAAACCTCCCATAGTTAGGTGTTCTATCCAAAGTCAGTCCAATACCCTGAAGAGCGTCACTGAGGTGCTTTACAGAATCGCACGACCGCATCATTAATCCGCAGTATTCAATATCATCAGGGCGTCCCAATACCTCCTCAAGTCTGGTAGTTAATCCCAAATCTTTTTCAGTTTTGGGTGCGCCGCAGTAGGCTTCAAAAATTTCATACGATTTTTCCATATATGTAAATCACTCCTTAAATTGTAATCTATTGGTATCACAGACGCCATAAAGTTGTCAACCTTAAACACCAAGCTCATCCCATCTAAGAAAAACTAAGAGATAATATGCTATAATTCTATACATATGGCAAAGATCTCCCTTGATTTGGACGCTTTGAAAGCCGAGCGCGCTAACCTAGGCGATTTTTTAGCGCGTCCTAACGCTTACGGCTCGCCAGATTTTACCGTAAAAAATAAGCGGTTTTCAGAGCTGGAGACGCTTATTGCCAAGGGCGAAGAGCGAGCTACGTTGGAGCAAAATCTACGTGACGCCAAAGAATTAGCGAATGACGGCGGCGAATTGGCAGAATTAGCTAAAGCTGAAATCACTGAGACTGAAGCGCGTCTGTCAGAGCTGGAAGAAGAATTATTTATCCTACTGACACCTAAAGACCCGAACGACGAGAAAAATATCATCATAGAAATCCGCGCCGGTGCTGGCGGCGACGAAGCCTCGTTATTTGCGGCGGAGCTGTACCGCATGTACCTACGCTGGTGCGAGACTAACGGCTATAAAACCGAGCTCATCAGCGAATCCGCCAACGACTCAGGCGGCTATAAAGAAGTCATTTTCATGGTCAAGGGCGATGCGCCATACGCCAAATTGAAATTTGAAGGCGGCGTCCACCGTGTCCAGCGCGTGCCAGTCACCGAAAGCCAAGGCCGCGTCCATACCTCGACTGTCACCGTGGCAGTACTACCAGAAGCCGAGGAAGCCGACGTTGAAATTAACCCAAGCGACCTACGCGTTGACATCTACCGCTCCAGCGGCAATGGCGGCCAAAGCGTCAACACCACCGATTCAGCGGTGCGCATCACTCACCTGCCGACCGGTATCGTCGTCACAAACCAAGACGAAAAATCACAGATCAAGAACCGCGAAAAGGCCATGAGCGTGCTGCGTTCACGACTGCTACAAATGAAAATTGACGAAGAAAATGCCAAATTAAGCGCTGAACGACGCTCATTAGTCGGCACTGGCGACCGCTCTGAAAAAATCCGCACCTACAACTTCCCGCAAGACCGCATCACCGACCACCGCATTCACTACAGTCGCAGCAATATCCCCGCGGCGATGAACGGGGATATTGACGATTTGATTGAGCAATTACAGCGGTATGAGCGGGAGTTGAAGGCGAAGAACGCCAGAAATTAATCATTAGGAGTTTTACTCCATACTATACCGATTAATCTTCCAGTGATTCTAGATATCGCGCATGATCAGCTTCTAGCCCTCTAAGCCTTCTCCAAAAACTACTCAATTCTAGAACACCCTTATCGTCTATGTAACTTAGAACAAGCGCTGCACCGCCAGCTTCAATACGGCCCTTAACCTGCTCTAAGTAATTTAAATAAACAGGATTAACCTCATTCTCACGATTATCGTCCGATGTACGGCTACGTTCTCTATACATTAAAGAACGAGCCTGATTGGCATCTGTTATTATCCGATATTGCGTATTAGTCTCAGCAGCCGCTTGAATAGCAGCAGGAACGTCTTCTTGATGAAGTCTTGGTATGACTACTGCTCTATTATTAGAAACTGCAGCCTTCATAGAATTCATACTGTCAAGATCCACCTGTCTAATTATTTCCCTCATATATCTCACTTCCCTTCCTTAAGCTACTTTGCTAATATCTCATTTCATTAGAATTTCCAGAATCAAATGTTTCTTTAAGTCTTCTATATTTTGTATAAAACTCCTCATCCAGCTGTCTTTCTCCGTCTCTATGCTCTATGACAATTACTGCGCCGCCGTTTTGCATTAGACCCTCCACAAACGGTGCTACCTCTTCAAGCAGTTCAGAATCATCGGGCTTATATGACTCAATATGTCCTACATCTAGTCCCATTACCCCTGTTCTGCGTTGGTTTTCTGCAACCAGTAACTCGCAAGCCTTATTATAATCAGTTATCCTATGACAACCTAGACCAGCTTCGCAAGCGGCTAGTATGTTTATGGCTGCAAGACTACTATCTTTTGCGGGCCGCGCCGTTGCTCCTTCACCACGGACCATATCTACAAGAGAAGTCGGCGTCTCCCGCTCCCCTTCAGTCATAGACATACAGCCATCCCCTAAGGATTCTCTAGTAATTGGAAGTTCATCGTCTTCAGGATTCTCAGACAACTCAGAGTCAACGGAATTAGAATTTGGCTGTTCACACCGGTCTTCTAACGTTTTCCAAAAGTTGTTTAGATTAGGCTGCTCATTGCCACAAGCTAAGGCAGCCACCGCGAAGCCACGTTCAAGAAAACCTCTAGAAGTATTATCTATATATGACAGCTGCGAGTTAAGTTTCCAGCCAGGTTGCCATCCCTGACCCCATAAGCGCCACTCGTTTGCACTCAACAACTCGCAAGCTTCCTTATCATCTGATGTTATCACACGACATGACGTACCAGTGTCGGTGGCAGCCCGCCTAACAAGGTCTATGTCATCCTCTTTAAACCACCATGTTATTGCTCTATCGGCTAATAAACTAATAACCCAGTCATCAACACTTTCTGGGTTTCCTGGGCGTTCGCAACCCTCGCGTCCCGTTCTCTCCATCTAAACTCTCACTTCCTTGCCCACTATAATTTTTATTAGTGCTTCATATATTACTCTCTCTCTGAATTTGTCAAACAGTTTTACAATTTTTATCTTATTTTGCAAGAAATGAACTTCCCGTCCCGCCACAATTTGATGCCAAGCGCAGCGGGATTATATAAAACAAGCAGATATTACCATTAGCCATACTCTGGCAGTCAATGCCAGTCATAATGCCCATTTTCAATATCATAATATCGTTTACTGAACGCTCCCAATCCAATACCACGTATAGAGCCAGGCACTATAGCCATCACCGCACCGCCATTCTTAATGGCTGTATCCGCATAGCCCATAAATCTATCAACCTCTTCATCAATCGCTTCTAATGTATATTTACTTCTTACAGGCACTGCACTTCTGGCTGATTTTGCATACCCGCAACAAAATCTTTCAGCTTCTTTTTTAGCAAGCATTTCAACTTTCTCCGGATCTGTTGTCGTATAACACGACAAGCCAAGTTGTCTGGCGGCTTCCTGCATCGCCCGCACCTTACGGTCGTCTCTTCCTGTCTGAACCGATGTCCAAGGGTGAGATAAAAACGGCGCTATCTCATTCTCAGACTCAGCGCTTATGCGCCTAACAAACGCGTAGGGCAGCCACTCGCCTTTTTTTTCAGCCTCGCAGGCGCGCTGCTCCTCTGGACTATCATAGTATTTTTTCAAGGAAGTTCCCTTAAGATAAGCTGTCAAAGACGCCGCTGATAGACGGCACAATGCTAGCAAGTCGCGAACTATACCACGTTTTTCTTCAGAATTAGTGTACATGCAGTATGGATAAACAAGACTTGACCTCCTCTTTCTCTCCAAATCAATCTTTCCGTCCATTATATCCTTGACATGACATAGTTCATGCCGCAAAGTAGCATCAAAATCAGTATAGTAGTCAGCTTCTACGACAACTTCGAGCCCCCTCTCATTACTTTCGTCTTTCCTCACATGACCGAGCTCAGCACCTCTCAAATACGAAGGACTTTCAGCACCAGTAACAACTATCGATAAATCACCCCAGCGATCTCTGGGGATACCAGCATGCTTAAGATACTTTTCTAAGCTTTTTTCAGCAATATCAATAGTCTCGCCAGGCGCCAACTCAGCGCCTAATTTACGATCAAACTGAACTCTCGGAAAATCACGCTTAACACTTACAATGCCTTCGCAATAAGGAAAGTCCATTCCCGATTTATCCATGTATCTCCTCATAGATGTAAATTGTACATAAATTATAGTGAAAAGTCAATCTATCATCAGCACCGGTTCTGTTTCAAAAGCTTTTTCAGCCTTGCGGGCGCGCCGTTCTCTTTCGTCCCAATAATATCCCGCCAGATATACTCCCAAAGACGCCAAGCAGAAAGATGCCGTTACCGCGCAGGAAGCATTCACCAAGTGGTCTGCCGCGCCCGATTCAGTACTTATGGTAATCAAACTACCTGCAATAACAGTCGCAAGAGCAAAAGAAAATGTCTCCTTAACAAGAGCTGCTTTACCCATTTTATACAGAGTCTCATTCCGCTGTGGAGCGCCTTTCTCTATCTCATCTTTGACGTGCTGCAATTCATGCCGCAAAACCGTATTAAAATCGCCAGCTCTTACTGCAACCTCAAACCCGCCGTCCTCGGTGGTATCAATGCCACCCGCCAAATTCTTTGGCAAATGAGGCGATTTTTATTACTCGTAACCCTCATTGTTATTTCGCCCGATCGCTCTTCTGGCACGCCAATTTTTTAAAGAGTTTCGCGCAGCGCCTCCTCGTTAATATCCGCTGTCTCATCAGACGCCAGATCAGCGCCTAATTTACGATCAAACTGAATCCTCGGAAAGTCTCCCCATTCTCCCCGCATAAACTCATTGCAAGCTGGGTTATCCGTTATGTGCAAACCTTCTATGTAACTGCTCAAAGCATTAAATCGCGTCAATCGTTTCCGCGCCCTCCAGTAACTGCGTCAATTTATCAATTTCATCCGGATCAACTGGCTGGTCGTTTACTCCTAATTGTTTTTCTAACTGCTGATTCTTTGAAGCATTTTTAGTACGAGCTATAAAACCCTTTAGAGCTTTTTCATCAATCGTATCTGAATTACTTATATCGGCTAATATTAGATCAATCTCCCCTGGTTCACTTGCGTCTTGGTCGTAGCGCAGCACCTCATCCTGACTCTCCATATGATATCGATGTTTAGTATGATTCTTATCATCAGTTAAAAATATTAACTTGCACATAGAACCATCGTCATAAAAATGCGACTCGACACTGATAGATATTTTCTCGTTATCATCTAACGGTATCTTTAACTGAAGCACCGCCACTTTCATATCTGTATAATCATTTATCTCTGTATGATCAGCAAACCGAAGTAGTAAATCGTCCACTAGCGCCGACATCTTATATGCCGCCTCCATTTTCTCGGCATCTGTTAAACTCTTTTGATTTTCAAACGGTTTGATGAAATCAAGGTTGCCTGACGGCTCTTTCATTGGCTATCTCTTTATACTCATTATGAAATTTATTATCAATAGTGTATAATGTAGCATATAATGCAGGAAAAGTCAACCATATCATTTTGGTTAAAAAATGCCGCCAAATCTCTGAAGGATGCCAATATTCCCTCGGCACGGCTGGACGCGGAATTAATCTTAGCCAATACCTTGAGGAAAAATCGGACATACCTTCATGCGCACCTGGACGAGGAGATTGATTCGCGCAGAGTTGACATCGCTAATGCGCGGCTGGATCTGCGGCTGGATCGCGTGCCAATGGCCTATATTCTGGGTTATAAAGAATTTTACGGGCGCAAATTTACCGTTTCTCCCGCAGTATTAGTTCCCCGCCCCGAGTCGGAGGATATGATTTCACTATTTCTAGACGCGACAGCTGGCGAAATTGAACAGAAAGTATTGATCGACGTCGGGACTGGTTCGGGCTGCCTGGGGATTACAGCAGCGTTAGAGCGGACAAATATTTCCGTTATTTTATCAGATATCAGCAAAGATGCGCTCCGAATTGCCGAAAAAAACGCCGATGAGTACCACGCCCGCGTAAAAATTCAGCAGCAATCGCTACTGAACGGACAGCTAGAACCGGTGGATTATATTTTCGCCAATCTGCCGTACGTTGATAAGGATTGGGAGGTATCACCAGAGCTTCAGTACGAACCGAAAATCGCCCTTTTTACCGAAGATGGCGGACTAAAATTGACCCTTGAGCTTATCCAGCAAGCACCGCGCTGTTTAACTCCAAACGGACAATTGTTCATCGAGGCCGACCCAACACAGCACGAGCGAATAATACAAGCAGCCGCTAAGCAAAATTTTAAGTTAGCGGCGATTCAGCGTTATATTATCGTTTTACGATTTATAGGCAGCCAGCGTTAAATCCACCGTTATATTTTTCCCGGCGCGCACTAAAGTAACTTCTATCTTTTCGGCTGGCAGATACTAGGAAACTAACGTTGACAAGCCGCCATCTTCGCCGACGTTTTTATTATTAATCTTAGTGATAACATCGCCTTCTTTAATGCCGGCTGCATCTGCCGGGCCGCCAGTTTCTACGACGCCGCCTGAGTGTCCGCCGATGTAAGCGCCGGATTTGACTGGCAAATTATATTCAGCCCGCACTTCCGGCGTAACCGCGACATAACGGACGCCAATGTAGGCTTTTTGCACGCCTTTACCCTGTAAGACGCTTTTTGACATGCCCTTGGCGGCGTTGATCGGGATAGCGAACCCCATGCTCTGCGCGTCGGAAACAGTCGCCGTGTTTATACCTATAACCTGGCCGGACAAGTTAATCAGCGGGCCGCCAGAATTACCCAAATTCACAGCAGCATCAGTTTGCAGCAAGTCAGTCAACTCCTCGACTTTAGTTTTTCTATCATCAGACGAGGCCGATACTGGCCGCCCTTTGCCAGAGATAATACCGCTGGTCACACTGTTTTGGTAGCGTCCCAGCGAATTGCCGATAGCGATGACTTTTTGCCCCACTTTTACCGTACTGGAGTTGCCCAGCTCCGCTGCCGGTAAATTCTTAGCGTCCTTTATTTTTAAGAACGCGATGTCGTTTAGCGGATCGCTGCCGACAATAGAAACACCAGCATACTGGCTGCCATCGCTGGTGATAATACGCACGCTGTCAGCGTCATCGACGACGTGATTATTCGTCAATATATAGCCGTCAGGACTGATGATGATACCTGTTCCCGCTCCCTGCTGAGTCCTGGTTAAGTAGCTGCCCTGAGTGGTTATTATCGAAACCACGCTTGGCGACACCTTCGCTACGATCTTTGAGGTGTCGATTTCCTCATCAGTCAGCCGCAGATTACCATCAGGAACATTCGTTTGCGAAACGTTTTGCCTGTTGTTCAGTTTATAAACAACCCAACCCGCAAATACGCCGTTGCTAATGATTAATATCGCCGCCAGCGCCGCGCCAATAGTCCAGAAAACTATCTTTTTATTATTTCGCTTCGCTCTGCCAGCTGCTGTCGTATTGTTATCCATATTTAGATTACCTATATGACCACTGAGTTAAAGGCTAATAACATAACCAGAGTTGTCGCCACCGCCAGAAAAACCGGCCCTACTATCTCTGAAAATATGATTTTCTTATGCTTTTTCCACGACTGATAAACTTTGCCGCCGCAAAACGAAATAAGTAAAAGAACTATCGTTATTTGCGGAATGCCGCCAGCCAGCGTCCTCAGGTAGCTGAAATTCCAATAATACGCCAGCCAACCTAGCTCCGCAAAAACTAGCCCCCAAACAAAGCTAAGCAGCGTAGTTTGCTCCTCGTCATAACTATGCAGAAAATGCCGCGCCGCGCCGTAACCGAGCAAAAACATCAGAAAGACTACCGCCGAAACTGGCCACTCATACGACACTGCCATCAGCGATATCGTACCGACAAGAATAGCGCACCCTGCCTGCAAGGCTATCTGCCAGCGTTTAGAGAGCGGTTTGATAACAATAAGCCAAATAGCGTAAAGAACCGCCAATACAGTCTGGATAGTAAAACCGATGTTTGGCAGATACATTAAACCGACAATACCAACGCCGACTGCCACATCAACCAGATTTGCTTGAATATTTGCCCACCAAAACCGCGGACGCACAGCGATCACCCGCCATTTACTGAGTATGACCAGCGCCAGCGCCGGATATGGCGACTGAATCGTCTTGGCAATCGCCAATAAAACCGCCGCCAAACCCAAGTTCAAGGTGTGGTAAACGATTTCGCTCCAAAATGTTCGCCGCTTTACTGTTTTTAACAAATCCATATGTCTTCCTTATTATATCAATTAAGATCCAGGCCCCACAACTACGATAAATTGCGCATCAACATTCAAATTGTAGCCCGGAGATTCGGTAGTAGCCGGCGTGCCGTAAACTTCTTCCAATTTCGACTTGGTTGCAGGCTTTTCTTTGCCCGACGGAAGCTGGTAAACTGTATTTTTACTGGCTTTAGCGCCGCCAGGAACATTGCCAATATGAACCACCTTCAATCCTAGCTCAGATAACTTATCAGCCTGTTTCTGAGCAGCCCCAGGCACACCGCTGCCGTTAAGTACGGCTATTTTAGCTTTTTCTTTAAGTAGCGGCGTACCGTAAATCTCGCCCTTTAAGAATGAATGAATTTCGCTGTAATTACCTACTCCTGCCGACGGCTTGACAATACTCATGCCGCCAACCGAGCCTGTCGTCATCAGCATATTGTCTTTTTCGACAAAGCTCAATTTATGGACGCTCGGCTCTTTAATTTCTGCCGCCAGTTTCATAACCGTTTGGATTTCTTTGGTGCTGATATTGGTTCTTAGGTTTTTACCCATGGCTTCCATCAGCGAAGAGACCTTGCTAAAGTCGGTTAGCGTCCCCGTAGAGCCAGCCTTGCTCTTCAATGCCATTAAGACCAGCTGCTGGTTTTTTTCGCGGTCAAAGTTAGACTGTTCCAAACCATAAGTCGGAGGCGTATGTCCGCGAGCCTGCGAAAACGCCATAGCCTGATCGCCGTTCATCTCGTTCGGGCCGTTCGGAAATGCCAGATAATGCCCGCGCGGACAAAGGCTGCGGTTCTGGCGGCATTTGTCGTCAAAAGTAGCGTCCAGTACGCCCCGCGGGTCGCGGCTAGCAACATTAACTGTTACGCCGCCAACAGCATTGACTGCATCGCGAATGACCACGGTGTTTACGTGAACCGCGTATTGAATATCCATATTAAAGATATTACCGACGAACTTCCGTGTTTCATCCATCCGCTGTTTTTCTGCCTCCTCGCCGCTGCCATCCGCCGAACAAATAAAATATTCGTTTATTTTGCCTGCATATCCAGAATTACACGCCCTGCCAAACTGTACATACAAATCGCGAGGAATACTGTAGATATAAACGTCTTTTTTCGTCTGGTTGACACTTAACACCATCATGGAATCTGTTAAGTTCGCCCCGTCGCGGCCCGCCATATCGTCGGTCGAACCTAAAATCAGCACGTTACTGCGCCCATAAGCATCTTCTTTTAATTTTTGCTGCGAAAACAGATTAAGCAGATTGCCGTCGCCGAATACTCGATGCATAGTCTGCCATAACCGAAACGCTACATAACCTGCTATAACTAAAACAATCACCCCTACGACAGCCGAGATGATTTTTACCTTTAACTTCTTTTTCCGCTTGTTTTTACGCTCCTGCCGATGAGACGGCTTGGCATTCTCATCAATTGCCCGCAACGATTCGTCAATATTCTGTTTCAGGCTGGCAGCTGGCTGAACTCCATTTCTATGGCTAATATCCGCAGCAGGCTTGATAGCGCGTCGTCCGCTGCGCATTTCATCAATTCCCTGCTGGACACCGCGAACGTGGCCAATCGCCGCCCGCGTACCAGCAGCATCCGCCCCCAGCGAAGACCGCTGAGGACGTTTTGTTACAAAACCGTCCATATACTGTTTGCGTGGATTCATATCTATTGATTATAGCACACAAAACGCTTATAATTGAACCGATGGATGCAACTTTTATGGATCGTCATCCGCGGCTAAGCGACGGGTTGAGTTTGGTTATTTTCGTTATCGGCGTAGCTATCGGTACGGTTTTATTAAACGCGTTCGTATTTCAAACATTCAATGTTGAAGGCGCAAGCATGGAGACCACGATGTACACTGGCGACAGGCTGATCGTTAATCGTTTGCCAGTCACCATGTCGAAACTACAGAATAAAAACTACACACCCAAACGCGGCCAAATTATCGTGTTTAAGAATCCGAATTACAACGCTTCTCTGGGCAAGGATGAATATATCGTCAAGCGAGTTATCGCCTTTGCTGGCGAGCGCGTAACTGTCAAGAACGGCACGACAACAGTTTACAACAAGGAAAATCCAAACGGCTTTAATCCTGACTCCACTGTTAATAAAAACGAACCTGGACAGCCAACTTCCGGTAATGTTGATACTGTCGTGCCAAAGGGAACGATTTTCGTCATGGGCGACCACCGCCAAGGCAATTATTCGTGCGACTCGCGCAATTGTATGGGGTCAATCCCGCTTTATGATATCGTCGGACCAGTTGGTTTACGGATATTCCCGTTCACTAAAATCCGCGGATTTTAAGCATTTTCCAGTAGCTGGCGGATTCTATCAAACTCAGCCTCATTCTTAAACGCGATACTAATTTGCCCGGCACCCTTGTTATTAGTGCGGATTTTTACACCTGTACCAAAGCGCTTTGACAAGCTTTCAACCGCCTCGGCATGCGGCGAATCGGCAGGCTTTTTCTCCTCGGCTGGATTATCCTGCGTTTGTTTCCATAGTGCCACCGCCTGCTCAACGCGGCGAACCGACCAGCCGCCGGCGATTGTTTTTTTCATGATTGATTCCGCCATACTCTCTGGCAAACCGATAAGCGGGCGCGCCTGCCCCTCCGACAGCTCGCCGTCAAATATTGCCTGCCTGACAGACTTCGGCAAGCGTAAAAGCCGCAGCGTATTACTAACGGCGCTAACGGATTTACCGCCCAGGCGCTTGCCGATTTCCTCCAAAGTCATATTAAACTGATCGCGCAGCTTCAAGTACGCCGTAGCTGTTTCTAAAACATTCAAATCGTGCCTTTGTAAGTTTTCAATCAGCGAAATCTCTAATCGATTCTGTCCGCTCATACTGCGCACGATACACGGCAATTCTTCCAGACCAGCCTTCTTAGCAGCCCGCCAGCGGCGCTCTCCGGCCACAATCAGATAATTACTGCCCTTTGGCGTTACCACAATCGGCTGCACAACGCCATGCTCTTTGATGGATTCAGCCAGCTCGCTCAATGCTGCCTCGTCAAAAAACCGCCGCGGCTGCTCTGGATCCGGGGAAATTTTCGTAATAGCGATATCTTTCAGACGCGAAACCTTATCGTCCTGCTTGGCGGTCGGGTCAAATGTCTCGTCAATCAAATTCGTTGGAATCAGCGATTCAAATCCTCTGCCCAGACCCTTTTTCACCTGCTAGTCCTTTCTACGATTTCCTTAGCCAACGCCTTGTAAGCTCGCGAACCTTTGGAAAAACGATCATAAACCCCGACTGGCGCGCCGTGGCTCGGCGCCTCCGCCAAGCGAATATTGCGCGGAATAGTAGTCTTAAAAATCTTATCCGGAAAATATTTCTTTATCTCATCATAGACCTGGCTAGATAAAGTTGTCCGCGAATCCATCATCGTCGGCAATACGCCGAGGAGCTTCAGCGACGGGTTTAATCCTTTACGAATCAGCTTCATACTCTCCAAAAGCTGCCCCAGACCCTCCAGCGCATAGAACTCCGCTTGCACTGGCAGCAGCACATAATCCGCAGCAACCAGCCCGTTCACCGTCAATAGGCTTAAACTGGGCGGACTGTCAATGATAATATAGTCATAATCAATCACGCCGTTAAGCGCCTCCCGCAAACGAGCAAAACGCCCGTCAGCCTGAGCCAATTCCACCTCGGTGTTTGCCAAATGCGATGTTGACGGCGCTAAATATAGATCTTTATATTCAGTCGGCAAAACAACCTTTGCCAGCCGGATCTGGCGCATAATAACCTCTGTCATCGTCGCCCCCAATTCCTGCTTGTCGATACCCAAACCGCTGGTCGCATTACCCTGCGGATCAAAATCTATAATCAGCGTCCGCTTGCCCATTTTTGACAAAAAATACGCCACGTTAATTGAAGTTGTGGTTTTTCCCACGCCGCCTTTCTGATTTGTCACCGCAATAACTCTTGCCATTGATTCCCCTTTTTACTTATTACAGTATAGCATGAGCAAGACGTAAATAACAGATATTAAAACCGCCTCGCTAGCGGAGGCGGCGATACTGCATACAGAAAACTACTTAATTTTAAACGAGCTAATCTGAATTTTCGTGTATTACTGGCGATGGCCAGTCTCTTTGTGAACGCGTTTTTTAGCTTTGTAGCGAATGACGCGGATTTTGTCGCCTTTGACTTCCGCCTCAACGACTTTCGCCTTTACCACCGCGCCTTTTACGGTCGGCGTACCAACTTTTGTTTTATCACCATCAATCACTAAAAGTGCGTCGAGAGTGAGTTCTTTTGTGCCTTCAGGGAGGAGATCCACCAAGAGGGACTCTTTTTCGCTGACAATGTATTGCTTGCCAGAGATTTTTACGACTGCTTTCATTTCGTTCCTTAAAATATATTTACTATCAGTGACCAATTATAACAGAGATGGATAATACGTGCAACTAATTTTTCTGTAACTCAGCCATGGCGTTATTTGCCTGCAGCCAACCGCTGGGCGAGCCGCATTCCATGTAGTCGCCCTTGGCCTCACCAACCGCAATGACACCGCCACTGGCAATGTACGCATTGATGGCATCAGTCAGTTCAAACTCGCCGCGCTGTGGATTGGCGGGCAATGTCCGCGCCAGCTCGAAAATCTCTTTGTTGAGAACGTAAAAGCTTGAATTACTGAGATTACTCGGCGCTTCTTCCAGCTTCGGCTTTTCAATGATGCGGACAAAATTACCCTGCTGGTCGGTTTCGATAATGCCCGTTTGTGGGATAAGTGTCTCTTCAACAGGGTTACCCAATAGCCCAGCCGACAAACCGCGCGCCTCCACCAGCTCTGCCAAGTCTGCGGCATTTGAACCGCCATCGCCGCGCCAGAAAAATTGATCTCCCATCACCACAAAGGCTGACTCGCCCGGTTCGATAAATTCGCTAGCCAGCCCCACTGGGATGCTCGTGCCGTAACCGCCCGTACCAGGCTGGGTTAAAAAATGTATTCGCACATCGCGTAGCGGCGCTACTAGAGGTAATTTGTCTTGTTTGCCAGCGCGCCGCAAATAATCATTCAACTGGATATTTGACCGATAATAGCTCTGCACCTGAGTGCTTTGCTCGCCAACCACGAAATAAATATCCTTGACGCCCGCCCGAATAATATCCTGCACGATATAGTCAACCACCGGACGCGTCCCCACCGGCAACATACACTTTTCGATTGATTTGGTAATCGGCAGCATCCGCGTGCCCCAACCAGCAACTGGAATGATAGCTTTGGTAATCATATTCCCTCCTTACATCTTCAGTTCTTTATGCGATTTCTGTAAAATATCCATCATTTCCGCATAGCGCATCTCGCCAGAAGAAATTTTAGCGTACAGATAAACTACGTTATCGACAACTTCAATATTAACCTTAATATTCTGGTCGTACAGCCACGCCATGAAGCTGGGATTAAGCAGCTCAAAGCTGGTTACTTGGTTTTCATCGGTGGCATACACCTGGTAACGTTTATTAAAATCGCCCCACTCCATCTGGACTTTTTTATAGCCCGACGGCGCTTTAAATCGTTTTAACAAACGCGAATCCGGGCGTTCCACCAAAATACCACCGTAAGATTTTGGCAAATTAACCTGCCCAACAATATAATATTCCATATTATCTTCGCCGATCGGCTTATTATACGTATACAGTTGCACCAACAAATTGCCCGTCCAAAAACCGATGATGTGATTGTTGATATCGGCAACCTGGAAGCCGCGCTTAAATAACTCGCCGCGAGTCGGCAATAACAAACGCCCCCAATCGGGACTGAAATACATATTGTATTGCGCGGCAAATTGCCGCATTGAAGCGATGAACTGCGCCGAATCTTCCGTCGCCTGATCGATACCGTCCAGTAGCCAGCCATTACCCGAACGTACGAAGTTCCACTGTTCACCGAATTCCTCAGCGTCGCGATAAATCAGCGAACCATTTTCAATCAATTTATCATCCGCTGACGCCACGAACCCGACACTCACTCGGTCGTTTTGATCGTTCTGATCATCGTAGGCTTGAGTAATCACCGCTTCGCTTATCGACACGTTACTCATTTGGTTGACTCGTCCCATCTGTTGTAAAGCATACAACATCAGGCCGATGTGCCGCGCATAATTTGGCGTGGTATATTGCTGAATTGACGTCAAATCCAACCGTTCCCAATCGTACTGAAACCGGTTGAAGACTGTCGTCGCATAATTAATAATCCCCTGTTCATTCCAAGCCCCATCCTGCATAGCCGCTTGCTGGACAGTTTGCCTGGCTGCTTGGCTATTCTGGCGAAAACGCCCTAATTTGTCAGTAAGCGCTCCGGCTACCGCACCGACAACTGCTGAAATAAGCGCAATAATAAACAGTATTGGACCGCCCAGTAGATACAATAAGCTTACTAATAAGCCGGCAGCAAAACCGACAGCCGCGCCCGCTGCTTTCGATTGGGTGCGTTTTTTAACCGGTTCAGCAGTTAACATGGCAACGATGCCTGGTATAATGAGGAGAATACCAGCGCCGCCTCCACCGCCAGAGCTTGATCCGCCGCCGCCCGCGCGCGCAAAAAACATGAGCTGATGAAAAATGTCGTACATACAATATATTGTAGCGCGTTAAAGGCTAATCTGAAAGTTGCGCGCGAGTCACCCTTATCTCATTGAGGAGACGATTGCGATAATAATTATGATTAGCACCAGAGCAAACCCGGAAACTATACCGATACTTATAGATGTTAGTGCCAAGTTGCCAGATTTTGCGTACGGAGCATACGTACGCAAGTTTTCGTACCACCAATGAATACCTTTGTTGCTAGCCGCATATCCTTGCGCAGTTAAGGCAGTAAGACCAATAAGCGGACTGGCAGCCGCGCCAGCCAAAAGAAACGGACTCGCCCGGTCGTTAAAATCAAGTTTCAGATGCCTGCCAGCAGCTGTAATATACAAATGATCGAAACTAATTTTAACTTTCGTAACTTGACTGATATCAACATCAAACTCAAGCCCCAGCGGCCTGCTCGTGTTCTCGTCAATCCGAACCAGCCGAATCCTGTTGGCTGTCGTCCATTCCAGCATACACGCCGGCGAATCATTGAATATGGTTACGCCATAACTGATAACTTTTACATAATTGACCAGCGGCATGTTATCAAGAGCGCTAACCATTGACGGCGGCTGAACAGGCGCTTGAGCTGGCTGCTGCATTTGCATCATTTGATTTTGCTGCGGATTCATTCTATTATCCTTTCTGATTTTTATGGCATTGCGCCAAAGTTAATTATGCTTTTTCAAGTAGATTTCTACCGGTTTACCGTCAACTTTAACATCATATTTTTCCATATCGTCCGCCGCCGTAGAGCCTAGCTTTACAGCCAGCGTCTCGGACTTGATAGTATCAGCAAATACATCGACAGCCTGAACGATCTCTGCGTCGCTACTAGTAATGCCAAGTTCAATCCTATCATCCACCTGCAACCCAGCTTTCTTACGCGCGCTCTGGACGTGGCGAACAATCTCGCGCATCAGGCCTTCGCGTTTGAGCTCGGGCGTTAAGTGCTTGCTAATTTCGATCCAACTCCCTGGCTTGATCGCGCCCTCGGTCACATCATAGTCCGCCAAGTGCTCGTCTAGATTCTCAATCCAGCGAATTTCCTTAACATTTAGCTCCTCAGCCATGATCTGCTCATAGTAGCCAGTCAGTTTCACGCCTGCATATGCCGCACATTGCAGCGGTTGGCGCACCTTGATCGACACCTGATGCTCATCCTGCTTCATACGCAGACTCAGGCCGTTGTTGATCAATTCACGCGTCCGAGCCATGTCGGCTAGAACCTGCTCGTTCACCGCACCCGCCGGCAGCCAATCCTTCAAATGAATCGATTCATCATCACCCGTCAAATTATGATACAACTCCTCCGCCAAAAACGGCGTAAACGGCGCCAAAATATAGCTCAGACGCACCAGCACGTAGTGTAGCGTCCGGTAAGCATCGTTCTTATCGCCATCGTCTTCCGACTTCCAGAAGCGGCGGCGGCTGCGGCGCACGTACCAGTTGGACGCGTCGTCCAGGAATGGCAAAATCGACTTAGTAGCATCTTGTAAATTGTAATCATCAAGACCCTTTTCAACATCCGTCACCAATCGATGTAAACGACTAACAATCCAAATATCCAACGGATTAGTCAACGTGCCAAGTGGATCTTTCAACTTGCCGTCAAACTCCCAACCATCAACTTCCGCGTACATCGTGAAGAAATCATACATATTCCAAATCATGCTGAGCTTGCGCGCCACATCCACGACATCCTTATCCGCTAATGCAAAATTCTCGCCATTTGTCAGCGGACTAGATAGCATGAGAAAACGGAAGCTATCCGCCGACGTTTTATCCATCAGCTCCATCGGATCGGTGTAGTTTTTTAGCTTTTTACTCATCTTTTTGCCGTCCGCCGCGTTGATGAACCCAGTACAAATCAAATTTTTCCACGGAGACTTACCGAATAACGCCACATTGACCGCCGTCAAACTATAAAACCAACCACGGGTCTGATCAATCGCTTCAATGATAAAATCGGCTGGAAAACTTGCTTCAAATTTTTCTTTATTCTCAAACGGATAATGGAACTGGGCAAACGGCATTGAGCCAGATTCGAACCAACAGTCGAGCACCTTACCGATATGCCGCATTTCCACTCCATCGCACTCAAATGTCACGTCCATCACTTGCGGCAAATGATAATCATCCAGCCTACTCCCCGTCAGCTCTTCAAACTCCGCAAAACTACCAATCACCTTGACAACTTCCGTGCCGTCATTCTTGACACCTTTCCACACTGGAATCGGCGTCGCCCAATAGCGATCACGGCTCAAATTCCAATCCGGCGCCTGCTCTATAATATTATGGAATCGCCCCGTCCGCAGATTATCTGGTGTCCAATGAGTCTGCTCGTTCGCCTCCAGCATTTCTTTTTTCTGACTTTGAATATCCATAAACCAGCTCGGATGCGCTCGATACATCAGTTTTGTGCCACAGCGGTGACAATGCGGATACTCATGGCGAATATAGTCAATCTTTAGCGCTCGGCCTTCCTCCAACAATGTCTTGGCAATCTCTTTATTGACCTCCCAGATATTACGACCGAGCCATCTACCCTCAGTATAGTTACCATCACCATCCACCAACGACAACACCGGTACGTCATGCTTGCGGCATAGTTCATAATCGTCTTCGCCATAAGCCGGCGCAATGTGCACCAGTCCTGTACCGTCATCGGTCGTCACGAAATCAGCATGCAACACTTTATGAGCGTTCGGCCCGCGATTTTCAAACAGCGGCTCAAATCGCTTACCCACCAATTCCGAGCCTTTTATCGTTTTGACAATCAAATATTCAAGCGGCTGATGTTTTTCATCAGTCATAACTCTCTCGACAGCATCGCTTGCAATATAGAATTTCTTATCACCATACGCCACCAATGAATAGTCAACATCTCGGTTGATTGCCACCACCATATTCGCTGGCAAAGTCCATGGCGTCGTCGTCCAGGCAAGCAAATATTCATCTTCGTCTTCCAGCTTAAAATAGACAAACAAGCTTGGGTCAGTGTCCATCTGGTAGCTGTTCTCCATCGCTACCTCACTCTTGGAAATTGGCGTAGCGTCCTTAGTGCAATAGATCAGGATTTTCTCGCCCTCGTAAATCTTGCCTTCCTCATATAGCTTCTTAAACGCCCACCAAACCGATTCCATGTAATTATTGTCCATGGTCTTATAAGCACCCTTAAACTCAACCCAGCGACCGATTCGCTCAATTGTATCTTCCCACTCGGTGCCAGTTCGCACCATAGCCGCACGGCATTCCTTCACATAATCCGACACACTGATTTTCGTACCAATTTCTTTTTTATTAGAAATACCCAGCGTTTTCTCAACGTACACCTCAGCCGGCAGCCCATGGCAATCCCAGCCCCAGCGGCGCTCAACTCGCTGGCCCTTCATGGTATGGAAGCGACCCATCGTGTCCTTAACGGTACTCACCAACAAATGCCCATGATGCGGCGTACCAGTCAAAAATGGCGGCCCATCATAAAACACCCAGGAATTATTAGCTGGCCGATTTTCAACCGATTTATTGAATGTATCGTCATCCTTCCAGCGCTGCACCCAATCTTTTTCATATTCTGCCGCTCGACGGCGTGTTCCGTGTTTGAATTTCATACTTTTCCTCCTTATCTACCTTATATTCACTGCTTTGTTTAAATTATTAATCAAACTTTCCTGTTCCCTGTTCATCATTCTATTAGTCTCCTCATCGCTTTTACTATCTCCTCATGAACGATTCCATTGCTTAGTACCGCCCCGCAGATATCCTGATCATACCGCTGCTCCCGTCCGAAAAGATCAGTCACCTTACCGCCAGCTTCCTCGACGATGACTTTCGCCGCCGCAATGTCAACATTCTTACCTTTTGTACCAACAAAAACCGACGCAACAAACTCGCCGCGCGCCACCAGTGCCGCAGCGTGCGTTGTACTGCCAACCGTCGTTACATACACATCTTTTTCATAAGCAAGATCATGAACGACTTGCATCACATCCCATGGGGCGCTCGGCCACCAATCAATACTCATTTCCACACGGTCATCCAGACTATGCTGACTAACGTGAATCGGCTGGCTATTCATGTACGCACCACGACCACGTGACGCCCAGTACAGATGGTCGCTAAACGGCGCATAAATCACACCAACCTCTGGCTGACCATCAATCACTAGCGCCAGAGAAAACACCGACACAGACAGCCCTATGGCGAACGAAGCAGTACCGTCAATCGGATCGCAAGCCCAAACATATTTTGAACCACGGCGCTGGCTCGCCTCTTCGCCGTCAATATCGTGGTCTGGATATCGCTCAGTTACCCGCTTAATGACAAGATCGTTAATCTCCTTATCAGCAACAGTCACGATTGTGTTGTTTGCTTTGAAATGAGAGTCTGGTTTCTTACCAAAATATTTTCGCATAATATCGCCCGCCTCCAACGCCACGCTTTTCGCAAAATCTAGCCATTCTTGATGCTGATTAGTCATGATTTGCCTCTGTTTGCAACGATTTTGTCATTAACCGTAGCTTATATGTCTGCGGGTTGGGTTTGCCGAAGAGAAAATCATACGTATCGCTACCGCCTACCTGCCGATAACTGTAGCCTAGTTTCTCGTATAGTTTTTTCGCCGGTTCATTTGAGATTTCAACACCCAGTCCAATCATAGAAAAACCTTGGCAGCGGGCCTCATTTTCTGCTACCGTGACAAGCATAGTTGCCAAGCCTTGACGTCGATAATTCTCATCAATTTCCAGCGCATTGATTTGAGGCAGACCCGGAAAATCCTTTTCAATGATAGAGGTTTCATCGCCCCAATCATGCCGCAAGGTCACCCGACCAACATAGCGTCCACCCGCCTCTACCGCCAACACCACCGCCTTTTTCTGTTTAA
>CAUPXR010000003.1:0-23158 GCA_963515225.1 uncultured Candidatus Saccharibacteria bacterium
TGCATCCGTCCGTGATGCATATTATAACAGAAAGTCCGCTAGCGGTTGCAACATCACCTGCTTTTTGTCTATAATAAAAGGCAATGATGAACGATCCTTCAATACGTATTAAGCTTAAGAATGTTACCAAACGCTTTGGGATCGGCGACGCCGAGATTAGCGCCTTGGATAACGTTGATTTAACTGTCAAAAAGGGCGAATTTATCGCCATTATGGGTCCAAGCGGCTGCGGCAAAACGACGCTACTTAATATGATTGGGCTATTAGACCAGCCGTCTGACGGCGAATATTACCTGGATAATCGGCCGGTTGATTTTTTAACGCCGCGCCAGCGCGCCCAGATTCGCTCTAAGCAAATTGGTTTTATTTTTCAGAATTTTAATTTAGTACCGCGGCTGACCGTTATCGACAATGTTGCCCTGCCGCTGACATACACAGGCCTCGGCAAAATTAAACGATTACAGGAAGCTAGCCGAATATTAAAAACGTTTCATTTGAACGAGCGCGAATATTACATGCCGCATCAATTATCCGGCGGCCAGGTGCAGCGCGTCGCTATCGCCCGGGCGCTAGTCAATAGCCCGTCGATTATTCTGGCAGACGAGCCAACTGGCAACCTAGACAGCAAGGCTAGCCACTTGATCATGGAAGAATTGGCGGACATCCATCGCCGCGGCAACACTATTATTATGGTGACGCATAATCCGGAATTAACCAGTTACGCCAGCCGCGTTATCACCATGCTGGACGGGAAAATCGACACCGATGAACATCTGGGCAGGAAAAAATTTACTAAAAAATTGATTGCAGACGATGATAAAGAAAAGAAAGATAAAGACACTAAGCATAAAGGCGAAAGTCATAAAGAAAAGCAGGAAGCTGGCAAAGAAACCGTAAGCAAGACCGCTAAAGACGATAAAGAAAGTAAACATTCCAAACCAGAAACTAAAAAGACGGAGAAGACGGAGAAGCCAGAGAAGACCGAAAAGCCAGAGAAAGCGGAGAAACCTGAAAAAGCTGATAAGAAAAAGGAAAAAGAATCGTGAGCATGTTATTAAAGAACCATTTTGAAAACGCCACTCAGGCCTTGAAAGCTAACCGCGGCCGGACATTTTTGACGATTATCGGCATCACTGTCGGTATCGCCAGTATAACCATGGTATTATCGTTAGCCAGCAGCGTTACCAAACTGTTTGGCGGACAGCAGAACATCAACACTAATGAGCCAGTCGCCATCATCCGATCCGGCGGACAAAAAACTGGCACGAACATTTTTACTGAAGCAGACGGATCAACTACAGTCAATACGCTAACCGAGCAAGATGTAAGCGATTTGGGGAAAATTCCCAACCTTAAGACAGCGCCCATCGCTTTTTTACACAGCGAACTAAAAGCGCGCGACGGTAAAGTTGACACCCAGAAAGCCGCGATAGTCGGCAGTACCGGCTCGTTAAAGTCAATCGCCAACCTGGAAGTTAGCGAAGGCCAGTTCATCGACGAGGCTGACGGCATCGTCGTCGGACAGCAATTATCCGTTGACCTATTTGGCACCGACAAATCTATCGGCAACGTCATCAACATCCACGGCCAGCCAGTTACAGTCGCTGGCGTCTTAAAAAACGTCAGCCATCCCGCAAAACACCTTAATGTCGACTTTAATAATGCCGCCATCATGCCGTTGTCTGTCATAAAAAGATTCACTCAGAATGCTGCTCAAATCCAGCAAATCGCCGTCGCTGCAGACTCTCGCGAACAACTACAGTCTGGCCTTTCTGAAGCCGAGAAAATCCTGCATAAAAACCACGACGGCAATAATGATTACCGTATCCTTACGGGTAACGAAATAAACGAGAGTAAAAGCAACTTAGTCAATTTACTGTCATTCGTGATGGCTGTTATCGGCAGCGTATCGCTGATAGTTGGCGGTGTCGGTATTATGAATATTATGCTGGTTAATGTCGCTGAACGCCGGCGCGAAGTAGGAATTCGCCGCGCTGTGGGCGCTACCGGTCAGCACATCATCAATCAGTTCGTCATTGAATCGGCAATCGTCGGTCTACTGGGCGGCATTATCGGTTACATCTTAGGCCTTTGCGGCGCTTATATAGTTGGCGCTTATTTATCGTTTACACCATATATTTATTGGCAAACTATTGTAATAACGATCTTCCTATCGCTGCTTATCGGCATCATCGCTGGCCTATATCCAGCCTTCCGCGCCACCAAGCGCGACCCTATTGAGTCGCTTCGGTATTAAATAAATCTAAACCCTCTGTCCAGAGCAGCAAATACTCTAAGTAACGGAGTGGGCAGATTAAACTGCCGCACTTAATAGAGCCAACTGGCTTAAGAATTGAGCTAATCGCTAACTCAATTCTTGCTTCAACCGCTCAACCAGCGCTACTGGGCCAGGATTAACACCGTTTAATATAGCGGTATAAATACTAGCAGCATCTGCCAGCACCAAGCCCCAAAGCAACTGCCTCATCAGCGTCTCGCCGGCGAGCTCCACTACATATGCTTTCGGACGCTTACCGCTCAGCAGGCGGTCGCTTAACTCCATACGCTCGCGAATTCTCGGCCGTTCTAAGCTGCTTCGAAGGTCAAAAATTGCGAACGGCTTTTCTACCGGATGCGATGACCAGCCGATAAACTCATTGTGATTAAACTCTGGATACTGGTTAGAAAAAGCCAAATTCTTCGCCGATTCATTCCAGCTGATTTTCCATTTATATGCCAGCGGCCAGGTTAATTCCCCAGCAAAAAACTCTGGTGTTTTACCAATTACCATTTTAGCAATCTGTTTCGCGTAATTATGCGCCTCGGGTACGTCTGCCGCCCAGCCAGCCGCTTCGCTGCGCAGCCAGCCTGCGCTATCCGCGACTTGCTGGTATAGATCGCCGTCAATAATCCAAAAATGTTGTAATAATTTCAACAAACCTCGCAAATGATACACTGTTGACATTCTAGGCTGCGCGCCTGATGGAACTTCCACGTACGCCGCGCGGTCAGATTTGGCGCGCTCAATCAGTGATCCTCCCGTCGATAACGCCGCCAAACAAGCCTGTTTTTCCAATGCCTGCTGATAGCAGCTCAGCGTTTCCTCAGTATTGCCCGAATGGCTAATAGTAATCACCAGCGTCTCCTCACCGACAAATCCCGGTAGGTCATAGCCTTTTACCACCACAAGCGGTACATGCAGCCAGCCGTCCGTTAAGACTTTAATCATATCCGCCGCCAAAGCCGATCCGCCCATACCAGCTAAAACCACATTCTTAAATTCGCGCCGCTGATTATCGCCAGGAGCTACCTCTATTTCGTACACTGCTTGCTTGGAAATATCTAAAATACCGCCGAGCGTATCAGACGGGTCGCGTTGTTTTATTACATTCAAATCATCTAACATCTTGCATTTCTCCCTTTGTCCATGTTAAAGTATAACATAAGCGTAAACAGAATTAATATAAAGGTGGGTATATGAGTTCTCATACTAATCAATCAATCAGCGACGATCAAGAACTAGCCAAGGTGTTGGCCGGCGTTTCTCAGGAGGCGGATAATAATATGCAGTTCGAGGAAACCGGCAGTGTCGCAGCGCCAGCAACTGTAAATCCAGCTACCATTTCACCAGATCCAGCGCCTGCTGCTGATCCGGTGCAAACTGCCGATCCAGATCCAGTACAGAACGCTACATCTGCCGCGAAGGATGCAGCGAAAACATCTTTGTCTTCGGGTTCAGGGCGAACTGTCCAGCCAGGAGCGCCGCAGCAGTCAACTACATCTGATTCAACGCTTGACGAGATTAAACAAACTGCCCTATACGAACTGCGTCCGCTTATTAACAAGCTTAACGTATCGCCAGAAGAAAAGTTTGACACCTACCTATTGCTGCTGCGTTCAACTGACGACAGGGATTTGATCGCGCCAGCGCATGAAGCTGCTGTTGCCATCGTCGACGAATCTCGGCGCGCCCAAGCACTGTTGGATATCGTTAAAGAAATTGACTACTTTTCTGAATCCAGCAAATAAAAGTTTAGTTTATTAAATAAAATACCCGCTGCCCGGCGGGTATTTTTATCAGCTGCGGGCGGCTTTGGCAAAATCTGCAAACCCGCCCGCTTAACCAGCCGCTAGAGGTTACATCATCCCCATACCCGGCATACCGCCAGGTGCAGCTGGAGCTTCTGGCTCTGGTACGTCGACGACCAGTGCGCCCATGGTCGCCGCGGTCGAAGCGATAGATACCGCGTTCTGTACCGCTTCCTTGGTGACGCGTGCTGGGTCGATGACGCCAGCTTTTTTGACGTCCACCAATTCGTTCTCAGGCTTCATCACGTTAACGCCAAATCCGGCCTTGCCCGCCTCGACTTGCGCCAGGAGTGCGTCGGCGTTCAAGCCAGCGTTACGCATAATCTGTAGGAACGGCTGCTTTAAGGCGTCCTTTAGAATCTGCCGGCCAGCCGCGATGCTATCTGCGCCAGTCACCTTCAAGCCGCCAGCCAAGTTTACCAACGTTACACCACCACCAGCGACAATTCCCTCGGCCAAGGCTGCCTTGGTCGCTGCCACCGCGTCATCCACGCGGAATTTCTTTTCGTCAATCTCGGTCTCGGTCGCGCCGCCGACTTTGATGACGGCCACCTTGCCGCTCAGAGCAGCTGCTCGCTTGTCGAACTGTTCTTTTTCGTATTCGCTGGAAGCGTTGTCGGACAGAGACTTAATCTCAGCAATTCGCTCCTTAACACCAGATGGCTTGCCCGCGCCCTCAATGATAGTGGTTTCGTCTTTACCGACGATCACCTTGCGTGCCGAACCTAAGACCTCCAGGCCAGCATTCTCAAACGTCAAACCATGGTCCTCAGAAATCACCGTTGCGCCAGTCAGCACCGCGATGTCGCGCAAAATCTCCTTGCGGCGGTCACCAAAGCTTGGCGCCTTGACCGCCACAGTATTGAATACGCCCTTGAGCTTGTTCAGCACCAAAATACTCAGTGCTTCACCCTCAACTTCATCAGCGATCAGCACCACGTCCTTTTTACCACTTTGTGCCAATTTCTCCAGCATTGGGAGGAATTCTTGCACGCTGGAAATCTTCTTATCGGTGATCAAAATCGCTGGCTTTTCATAAACTGCCTCTTGCCGACCAGTGTCGGTGACGAAGAATGGGCTGACCCAACCCTTGTCCAAGCTAAAGCCCTCAACAACCTCAGCTTCCAACTCCAAACCTTGGCCAGCTTCGACCGTTACCACGCCGTCTTTGCCAACTTTCTCGATGACACCGGCGATCAATTTGCCGATTTCCGCGTCGCCCGCCGAAATGGTCGCTACCTCGGCCACGCGCTCAGACTTGCCCTCAATTGGCTCGGCTAATTTATTCAGCTCTTTGACAATTTCCGCACCAGCCTGCTCGATGCCTTTGCGCAGCTCCATCGGGTTGTGTCCCGCCGCGATCAACCGGTTAGCTTCCTTCAAAATCGAATAGGTTAGCACCGTCACGGTTGTGGTACCGTCACCGGCTTGCTTATTCAAGTTCTTGGCCGCTTGTTTAATCAAATCCGCACCAACCTTGTAACCCAGCGTCTCGTCATCATTCTCCGGCAGTTCAATGCCTTCCGCCACCGTTACGCCATCGTGCGTCACCGTCGGCCCACCAAAGCCCTTGGCGATCACCACATTGCGGCCCTTTGGCCCATACGTCACCTTAACTGCGTTATATAGCGCTTCAGCACCACACAACACACGAGCGCGCGCATCATCATCGTAAAATACTTTTTTTGCCATAATAAAAACTCCCCTTTTCTCAAACAACCGTTGCTAAAATGTCTTCCTCGCGGACGATCAAATATTCCGTGCCGTCAATCTTTAGATCCGTGGTCGAATATTCCTTATAAACAATCTTATCACCCACGTTTACATGCTTGACGTCGCCGCCAACTGCTTTGACCTCAGCTACCACTGGCTTCTCCTTGGCATTGTCCGGCAAATAAATCCCGCTAGCCGTCTGCGTCTTCGCCTCCTCGCGCACCGCTACCACGCGGTCGCCGAGAGGCTTGATAGGTGTATCCATATCATCCTCCATTTCGTTAACAACACACCCATTGTACCGCACCAAATTAGCACTCGTCAAGGGTGAGTGCTAAATCTCCGTATTTGTCCATCTACCTTAGTCAATTACTAGTTCAAGCTAGTTTGAGATATTGTCGCTATTTAGTTATGCTTGTTGTCTCCGCACCATTGCACCAACTTTACAGCCAAAAGCAGGCTCCATATAAGAGCACCTGCTGCCACTCGCCATAATTCACAAACTCTATAAATCCATTTCTACCTTTTGGATTCTTATTATGTAGTATATACAATTTCTCCTTTGCTCTAGTAATTGCCACGTAAAACAAATTTTTCTGGTCGTCTAGAACAATTTGTTCAGTCTCGCCAAAAATCTCAAACAAATGAGTATCCTGGTGATACGTAGGAATTATACCGTCGTCCGCCTCTAAAATTATCACGACATCCGCCTCCAGACCCTTCGCCCGATGCATTGTCAGAATTTCAACCTTCTCCTTAAATTCGTCTTCGTGCATAAACTTTTTTTCAACCACTGCTGAACAAAGCCGATTATAAAACGCTAGCAAATCTATAAACCAAAAAGATGTGTCATTATTACGGTGTAAAAGCAGAATTTTTTGTTTATCTTTGTTACCCTTGATGATTTCCGCTACTGTTTTAATATACTGCACTGCCGCTTTTGACGGATTACGCCCTTCTGACGCCATCATTGCTTTTTTATAGATATTGTCCTTATCATCCTTATAATCAATATATGTTTTAGTTGGGTCAATTAGCGCTACTTCGCCATTATGTCCGCTATTAGCACTAAAATTACCGTTCTCACCCAAACTATTTCTCATAAAAGTTCTGGCGTTTTCAACAATCCTTCTATCACATCGATAGTTCGTTGTAATTTCCAACTTGCGGCTATCTTCCGAAAAATAATCGGTAAATCTCTTAAAATACTCTGTATCCGAGCCTGCAAATCGGTTAATCGCCTGCCAATCATCGCCAACCACAAACAGCTTCGACTCGGGGCAAACATCCCTTACTGAAAGAATCATCTTCAAAAATAGTTTGGAAAAATCCTGATACTCATCTACTAAAATATATTTCTTTAGGCTAAGCAGGCTCTCCACGTCTTCATGCTCGCCTCCATTGACAATATCAATAGCTCTTTTAAGCAGTAAGTTAAAATCTATACCGTATTGCCTAAAGTCTAAAATCCCCTCTTTGTTATTGCGGGTAATTTTAGTAATAAGTTTTTCTTTCGGCAGTTTTCCTGCTAAATAATTATGGTAGTCAAAATAACACCGTAGACCAATTTCCAAAAACACCTTTGTCCTGTCGTCGCCATTAAAACACTCCACTCTTTGCCTCAATTCTGAGGTATCATCAAAAAACTGCTGCTGCGCCCGATCAATAAATTGCATAATCATTTTGGAAAATCGCTTGACTTGACTATTCCAGACTTTTTTAATCAGTTCTTCTTCTGGTAATTTTGGTTTATTAATGCCGTGCTCTTGCAGGATTTTTTCAATCTTTGCTTCAAATTCCTCTCGATTCTCAAAATTTCTCGTTGTCTCAATCAGTGGTCTCATCTTTTTTATCTGCAAGGCGTATTTTCCTGCTGGTTTACCATTATCAATCCAGGATTTTTGATAAAACCACCTTTTCCAAATCATTTTTGCTTTATATTCATCGTAGTCGCCAATAATGCCGCATTTATTTATATCAGCAATTTTGTTCAAGGATTCATCACCGTTTATCGCCCAATGTTCCCACGGAATATCATAATCTTTTAGGTAAAAATCTGGCTTAATCGACTCTTGTTTGAATTTATTTTTCAATTCATATAATCTTTTTCGGTTAGCCTCTTGACAGATGCTATATGCGCTGTTTAGATAATATTCATTCTCATAGTAATATGTAATACCATGCTCAAACAGGTAGTCGCTAATAATTTTTTCAGCTTCCGACTTTACAACATTGCCGTCAAGCGTTTCGTACTTTGAATTGCGCAGTGCCTCAAAATATTCTTGCTCGCTAGCAAATCTATCGCGCTTGATCTGAAAATACTCACTGCGAAAGAACTGATAAACTTTACGCTTCGGTATATTCTTAATAACCGCCTGAATGAAGTATGCTTTTTCTTCTGCTAAAATCTTACCGTATTTTTCATTTTCACCGCAAATTGAATAGACGATTCTGCGCGCAAAGGCATGAAATGTCGTCGCAATCTCTGGATTATAAAAAATTTGCTTGCCGTCAACTGTAATTTTTTCTAACCGCTCATTGATCTCGTCGCTAGCTTTCTTGTTAAAGACGAAAACCAGCAACTCGTCAGGTTTAATATTATATTTTGCAGCCAAATAAACGACTTTGGCAACCAAGGTGCGCGTCTTGCCTGAACCAGCGCGAGCAGTCACGATAGTATTTTTATTATCATTCAGCACCGCAAGCACTTGTTGTTCATCAAGCACATAGGCCCTGCCATCTTTATAAACGTGTTGCTCAAACCATTGCTTTACGTATTTTGCTTTTATAGTCTCATAACTTTGTCTATCTAGCGCATTAGATATTTTATCCGCACCGATGAAATCATATTGACATAATTTATCCTTAATCAACACTTTTAATTGTTTTTCCTTATAGTATTGTAGTCTTTGTTCAAACCAAGTTTTGTCGATCAAATCAGATCTTGATAAAATACGCTCTGCTTCAGTAAAATTGTATTGTCGAAGCTTCTTCTCAATCAATGATTTCAACTCAGTAAGATGTTTTTCTCTGTAGTAATGCAATTTGTCTTCAAACCAATGCGAGTCCTTAGCGCCAAATTCTGAAAATATCTTTCTCGCACTAACAAAATCATATCGTTGCAATTTCTTCTCAATTGATGACTTCAACTTATTAAATTGTTTTTCTTTGTAGTATTGAAGTCTTTTTTTAGACCAGTTCATGTCAGTTAGACCAAGCTTTAGTAGTATATTCTCTGCACTAGCAAAATCATATAGCTGCAACCGCCCCTCAATCGACGGTTTCCATTCATTAAGTAATTCTTATTTATAATGTTGTAGTCTTTGATCAAACCAAAACGAAGCCCAGTGTAACTTACTTACGTTAAGCTCCGATAGTGTCTTTTCTGTACCAATAAAATCATATTGTCTTAACTTTTGCTCGACCGACCCTCTATGCTTCTTCCAAATATGTACACTGTACCATCTGTCAAAACTGTCGCTATATCCATTACGGGGATAATTTTCCGTAAAGAGCTTACCAGCCTCAGCTATATTATTAGCTTCAAACAATGGCAATAGCTCTACTACCAGCTTCTTTTCGCTGTCAGTCATTCTTTTTATCAATAACTCGCCTAAATCATCAAGTTTGGTTATCGGATTCTTTTTACTATTAGTCATTGTCTGCAATAACCAATCTATCACATTTGCTCATCTAATCCCATTATAAAGCTAAACACAATCACCTTAATAAATTACCAAGCCTAGTTCACTACGGCACTATTTACCCTTTCCACTCTGCTATAATATCCTCATGCGCGTATTCAAACATCTCTTAGAAAAAATCCTCGGTTCTTGCGTTAAGAAATATCTTAAATCTCACCCCAATGTTAAGCTAATCGCTGTTGTCGGTAGTGTTGGTAAAACTAGCGTCAAGTCAGCGACCGCCACTGTTTTGGCAGAAAAGTTCACCGTCCGCCATAGCCGCGGCAATTTGAACACCACCTTAAGTGCGCCTCTGGAAATCCTTGGCATCGACGGACCGAAAAACGCCAAATCTCCCTTGGCTTGGCTAAAAGTTTTCGCTGCCGCCCGCGCCAGCATTCATACCCCAGACGCTCCCGACATTATTATTCAAGAATGCGGTATCGACCGCCCGGGCGAGATGTCAATATTCACCAAGTATATGCAGCCTGATATTGCCATTATTACCTCTGTTGCGCCGGAGCATATGGAGTTTTTCAAAACAATGGACACGGTAGCGCGTGAAGAGCTGTCTATCAGCCAGGCGGCTAAAAAAACCATATTCAACCTTCACGACATTGATAAAAAATATCATTCTCTCATCGCCGGAAATCGCATTAGCTATGGCGATCAAGCCGCCGACGTTTTCCTAAAAATCAAAAAGTTTACCGGTAGCGGCTATGCAGCAAATTTGCAATTTTCCGGAAAAACGTCCCGCACGATTACCATTTCCATGCTGGGTGAGCATAATATTCGTTCCATCACTGGCGCAGCGGCAGCAGGACTGGCTTGCAGCATGGATATTGAAGAAGTGGCGGCAGCCCTAGCAAAAATCCAACCCGTCTCTGGCAGAATGAACATCTTGCACGGCATACAGGGTTGTACATTGCTAGATGACACATATAACGCCAGCCCTATCGCCATGGAACATTCATTGAAAACCCTCTATTCCCTGGAAGCTAAGCATAAAATCGCGGTTTTAGGCGATATGAACGAGCTTGGCGACATATCCGAAACAGAGCATAAGAAAATCGGCAAACTTTGCAATCCTAAGCAATTAGATCTGCTTATCACCATCGGCGGCCTGTCAAAAAGCTACCTAGCGCCAGCCGCCAAAGCAAACGGCTGCAAAGTCATATCGCTCCAATCAGCCCCAGAAGCTGGCGAATTCTTAAAAAACAGCGATATTAAAAATGCAACCATTCTTTTCAAAGGCTCGCAGGGCGGCATTTACCTCGAGGAGGCCATCAAGCCGCTCCTCAAAAACCCCGCCGACAGTCAAAAGCTCGTCCGCCAATCAGACGCGTGGCTCGAAAAGAAACGGCGATTTTTTGAAAGTGACCGTCAAAAAGAGGAGGTAATGCAGTAATGCTACCTCTCATAATATATTTTGAGCTTTCTATCCTTCACAACTCATTACCTCGGTAGTATTTCATTATTTTACTAAAATTGAAACTTATTCATATCCCATCCAATCCAAGCCACGAGAAACACTACGAAGAATAAAGCAACAACTGACCATGTCAATCGCCACCACCAACGCTGACTCATAATAGCGGATGCAAATGACGTTATTATTATAAAGCCCATAATCCATGTATAGAAAAATGACGTCGAAGAGTTTATATAGTATCCGCAAAGGTAACTATATAGCCAAAATATAATTAGCACTACAGATATACACTGGATGACAATCTTAATGATGTCTAATGTCTTTTTATTCTTCATGACTACCTAGTTTTTTAGATAACTCTTATTGCATAAGCTTAGAGTAGGTAATAAAACTATAATAATTAGAATCTTATGTTGCTGTTCATATCCCAACCAATCCAATAGATTAAACTTGCTACAAATAATAGAGCAATAATTATCCAGATAGCACGCTGCCACCATCGTTTAACTATCGTCGCATTAACAAATGCAAACAATACTATTAGACCTTCTACACATTTGTAAAAATTTGAAGTATGTTCTGTTACGAGATAAGCGATGAAGAAACTATACGCCCAAAATATAATAACAGCGATGGTTACACACTGAACAAACTTACTGATAGTTTTCTTATTCTTTTTCACAACCAACCCCCTTCGGTAGTGTATTTAACTTTATTAATCCTCGTGGTTTGTAACCGTTTGATCCTGGCCTCAATGCGGGCGATAAATAGTCTTCAGGCTTTAAGGCGTAGCACTTCTCGTTTATGTCTTTTACCAAAACTATAGGCGTGCCTTTTGAAATATTATTACCTTTATCATCTTCTTTCGTGATGATAAGTTTATTAAAGGAGAGGTTTTTAGTATCTTCTGTTAGGCTGCTAGCAATGAGTGCTTCGGTATTATCTTTGTTGCTTGATTTGTCAACATAGTCATTGTCTACACCTGTTAATTTCGCTGCTCTAGTATTGCGAAAGACATAGACTTTACCTTCGTCTTCATTAAACTCTGATTTACCATTGCGAGCTGTATAGAGAATTGGGTCGGTGATTTCAGGGTCGCAGGCATCGTCGATGCCGTCAAGATCCTCGTCTTTCCCCGAAGCTTTCAAAAAGGCTCCGCAGGGTTGACTTTTATCTAGTGTATCATTTTCGTCGATATCCTGGGATTTTGAGACCATAGCCATATATTCTCCTCTTTTTCCCACCGCTAAAAACGTATATCGCTATATAAGTCCCAACCAATCCAATAAGTTAAGATTGCGACAAAAATAAGAACAATAAACACCCAGATAAGTCGTTGCCACCATTTTTTAAGTAGGAAGACATTTACAAGCGAGCACAAAATTACTACTCCTGCTATAATTTTATAGAGCATAGAGGTTTGGTCGCTTATTAGATTCGTACCATCCAGCTATATAACCAGAATACGACCAGAAGTCCGGCAAAAGTTTGAGTATACAGACCAGCCACCCGTCTTTTTTTACTGATAGCTTTTTTCTTTGATAACATACTAGACATGTTATTATTAATTCTTTCTTTATTCTTCACAACCAACCCCCTTCGGTAGTGTATTTAACTTTATTAATCCTCGTAGCTTATAATCTTTTGATCCAGGTTTTAGGGCATAGCACTTCTCGTTTATATCTTTGGCGATAACTATCGATATATCCTTTGAAACACCATTTTCTTTGGCATTCTCTTTCATAATAGGCAATTTCTCAAACACTAAAACACTAGCCCACAGGTTTTTTGTCGATGAAATAGTGAGCATTATCAAAATTGAAATTGTGCCCGATCCCACCCTATCCAGAAAACCAAGGTTATCAAGAGTATTAGGAAGACAACAGTCCACATAACCCTCTGCCACCATCTCTGAGTAGCAAATACAGTGGAAAAAGATAAAAACACAATAGCGATCAGACCAAATCTAAAGACAGCTTCTGTTTGTCTAGTAGAGTAACCGAGAAGAAAACAACCCAACCACAATACAATAGCTATGCTTGTACTATATTGAAATATTTTCCTGATAATATTTTTCTTATCCCTCACAACCAACCCCCTTCGGTAGTGTATTTAGTTTTATTAATCCTCGTAGCTTATATTCTTTTGCTCCAGGTTTGAGTGCTGGCGATAGGTAGTCTTCCGGTTTTAGGGCGTAGCACTTCTCGTTTATGTCTTTGGCGAGAATAATTGGTGTTCCTTTTTTGATGTCACCGTCAGCTTCTTTCATAATGACCAGTTTATCAAACGCCAATCCGCGAGTCTCTTCACTCAAAGTATGTCCAACCAGCGCGTTAGTGTTATTCTGGTTTTTTGACTTGTCAACGTAATCGTTTGTGACGCCAGTCAGGTTAGCTGCTCGCGTATTGCGAAAGAGATAAATCCGATCCTCATCTTCGCCAAGCGATGACTTGCCGTTGCGAGCAGTGTAGAGAATTGGGTCGGTAATTTCAGGGTCGCAGGCGTCGTCGATGCCGTCAAGGTCTTCGTCTTTGTTGGCGGCTTGGATAAATGCACCACAAGGTTGATTAGCGTCTTTTACTCCATCATCGTCAAGATCTTCCTTATCTTTGCCCGTTACTAGCAGTGTCTGAGTAATCTTGATATCCTCGCCGCTTGCGGATTTTCCATAGATAAATAGAGTGTGATAGCCGGCAGGAATGTTCTCTGGGATAGTTATCGTTTCCTTTATAGATCCATCATTCAACACAGTATAGCTGCCTAGGTCCGCTGGCTTAGATCGAATCTCGACACGAGCCGAACTACCAGGTTGCAGCGAGTTCTTTGCCAGCGCAACTTTCTGCTTACTGCCTTTTGAAGGTTTGGTGTTTGCTAGCATTGTAGCATTCACAGACGAAGGTGCACCTTTGTCAAAATAGATCGATGAAGGTGCGTTCACTGACTCATCGCCAGTAGTAGGATATTTGCTGTAAGTCAACAGGTTTTCGTGATTCAGTTGTTTCGCTATTTCTGCAAATATCATAGTGTGGCCAAACTTGTTTGGATGGTAACTTTCTTGCTCACCCAACAAGCCCACTATGCCTGTCATATAGATCTGATGCCTCTCACACATCTTGCCACCGTTCAGTGCTTGTGAAATATCTACATATTTTACACCAGCTTTGCGCGCTGCTGCTTCTATTACTTCATTCATATACTGAGTGGCGCGGACGACCATTCGTCGCTCATCTAAATCTATGGCTCCGGCATTCAGTCCACATGCGGCTGGTTCCGAATCAGTTATAAACTGTGGATATCCGATCGCGTATATCTTTGAACCAGGACTCGCCGCTTTTAACTCTTTATATAGTCCGACAAGGCGATCAAATTGACCCTTAATTTGTGACCCCAGGGTATCCATCTCATTTTTTGCCCAATCGCATGTCAGTATACTAACTCGCGGGTCAATGCAAGATTGAATCTTTTTACCAAACCCCACATCATTCCCGCCCGCCGTCAGCGTGATCACCTTTGGTTGGTATTTCTTTACAAACTCGATTTGCTTGACGCGCCCCGGGATCATCTCGTTGAGTGCCATCTTCTGCAACGTTCCTTTATTATCATAACCGTGCAGCCGCCCGAGCGGGCTGTCCTGCCCTTCATAGCCGCCCGAATTATCCCAATTCATGTCGTACACCGTCGCCCCACTACACGCAACCGACGCCCACGCCGCCGACGGGCCGCTACCCAGCCCCATCCAATTCGCCAGCTTGTACGGATACGAACGCGTGCTGACATGGCACTTTTCCCTTGGCGCACCCTTCGCCTTATCTTCATTCACATCCGTCCACTGGCGATAATACTTCCGGTCAGTCGCCGGATTTTTATCAGTGTCACCCTCGCCGCTGGAGAAGGAATCGCCAAGGGCGAGATACGTAACATTGCGTCGATCGCCAGGAATCGGCTTACCCTTGTACCCGTCTGGATATTCGACGTCAAAGGTTGAGGTGAAGATTTTCATATTATTGCCGCCGTACCATGGCATATACGACTCGTTGAACCGAGCAGTAGGCACGTAGCTATTTAGATAATTTCCCTGTAAAAACTCAACTTCACAACCACCACGTCCCCGGAGCGGTCCAGTACTACCTGCGATCATACCGTACAACTTTGCACCGCTGCCCCAGTTATGTGTAATGGTAGCAATTCTGTACGGAGCATCACCGTAAAACTTAATATGAAAGTCATCTCTATTTTCTGACCAAAATACCGTTATGAAATAGGGGTTTACTGTTTTACCATTAACCGTAGTTTGCTCATAGGCAATGGCATACGCTCCTGTCGCCATAGCCCGCTCAAGGCTCGCCATATAACTTTTATGATACTTATGGTCGCCAGGAATATTGGGATACTTAAACGCTGTAAACCACCCATTAGAATAATCTGTTGGTGCACAAAAGCTCTTGTGATAGTTTATATAATTTACCAACTTCTTTACTGTTATCTTATCAGTAAAATCATCGTATTGAGATGAGCTTGGCCACCATCCGATCGCTGAGCGATTGTCCGGAAACTTGGGACCTGCGTAGCCACTTGGATAGTCAACAGAAAAAGTAGACGTAAAGAGTTTTTTATTTGATCCTGCAGATATATTCAAGTCAGATATAAAAGCCTGCGAATGTTTATATCCCGATAGATATTCAGGGGCGCAATTACTACCATTATCACCTCCTAAAATTAACTTAGGGCTGGCAACGGTAGCGACATAGAGCTTTGACCGATCACCTTCTTTTTTTGTAAGATAAATTCCACTTATTTGATGATTTTTATAAAAACGATACGTATAATCATCTCTACCATCTTCTGTCCAAAAAACTTTTATGAAATACGGGTTTGACGTATTGTTATGCTTGTTATTCTGCTCATAAACAACCGCGTACGCACCCTTTGGCGACGACATAGCACGCTCTAAACTTTCTACCGCCGCTTGGTGGTCTTTGGGGTCGCCTGAATAATATCTCTTTTGCTTAAAAGCAAACAGCCACTTCTTCGCATAATCGTCATCAGGACTTCCGCAGGTTTTACCCGAATAATTATTGATGTGGTGGATCAATGTTTTCGTTGAAACCTTGTTGATGATATCATCATACTCAGAAGCCGCTCCAACCATCGCTGGCAGCGCGATGCACGCCGCTAACGTAGCCCCAATAACACTAATAATAAATTTCCACATAAGCGCCCCCTCCGTTATGCTTATGTCAAAATTGTACCAGACCGCCTCGCGCGCAACAAGAAACCAGCCGCACACCTACTCAAACCATCGTTGAAACAATATCCATCTGCGTCAGCTTCTCGACAGACAGCTGCCACATACCTCACGCCACCCTCTATCCAATAATCTCGCTCACCACCGCCTTATCATTCCATGGAATCCGCTTGCCATTAACGATTCGGTATTGTTCATGACCCATACCGGTAATTAAAACCGTATCGCCGCGCGCTGCCGTCTGCAAAGCTTGGCTAATCGCCTGCCTCCGGTCGGCCACTTCCGTCATTTTATGAGATTTTTTCGTCTTCTCAATCCCTTGACGAACCATCGCCCGAATCTTATCCGGATCTTCATTATAACTTTCTTCATCTGTCAGGAAAATCCTGTCCGCCAAGTTAGCTGCTAACTCTCCCATAATCGGCCGCTTCGACTGATCGCGGTCGCCGCACGCCCCAAATACCAGGATTAGCCGCCCCTTAGTAATCTTTTGCGTGGTCTTTAACAATTTTTCCAACGCATCCGGCGTGTGCGCATAGTCCACGATAATATCAATCCCGAGTTTGTTATCCACCCGTTCAAACCGTCCCGGAATCACCTCCAAGTTCGCTACGCCCTCCTGAATGTCCTCCAGCTTAATCCCCAATAGATACGCCAGCGACACCGCCGCCGACATATTCATCACATTAAACTCGCCCGGCAGGTTTGTCGCCAGCTCCAGATGAGTTTGATGGTCGATCAGCAAACTCGCCTCTGTCCCCTTCTTATACAATTTTACGTGCGTGATGTGCGCCTCGGCCTCTGGACTCATACCGTAGGTCATTTTTTGCTCGCGCGCCGTAAACTGATTAAAATAATCAAACCACGCATCATCGCGGTTCAGCACGATATATTTTGGCTTTTTCTCAAATAATCTCGCCTTGGCTGCCGCGTATTGCTTCATCGTCTTATGGTAATCCAAATGATCTTGCGTCAAATTCGTCATCACCGCCGCCTCAATCGGCACACCGTCAAACTTATGCTGCCATAAAGCGTGGCTGGTCGCCTCTAAAATCACATATTCCGCGCCTTTACGCCGCGCTGCCCGGAAAAAACGAAACAACTTCGCCACCGTCGGCACTGTTGCGTTCAAATCGTTCAGTTTTTCCTGACCAGCAATTTCAATCACCGCCGTCGTAAACAACGCCGTCTTAAAGCCAGCCTCTTTCAAAATCTCATTAATATAACAAGCGGTCGTCGTTTTACCGTTCGTCCCGGTCACCGCAATGATCCTCAAGCCGCGAGCCGGATTGCCATACCGCAGGCTAACCATCTTCGTGCGAGTAATCCTGTAGGCATTCTCCGTATTTTTCAAAGCCCCCTTCGGTAATGTTTTCCTCGCAATTTTTACCAACTTGTTCTTCATATCCCTATTTTACCACTTATATTTGCTATAATAAAAGCAAATGAGGATTTTGGGAATCGAGTCCAGCTGCGATGAAACAGCGGCGGCGGTCGTTGAAGACGGCGAACGCTTGCTTTCTAATGTGGTCAATTCCCAAATCGACATCCACGCCGAATACGGCGGCGTCATCCCAGAAATCGCCGCCCGCAGCCACCTGGAAGTTGTCAACCCGGTCATCAACAAAGCCCTGTCTGATGCTGCTTGCACCTGGGACGATATCGACGCCATCGCTGTCACCTACGCGCCCGGCCTGATCGGCTCGCTACTCATCGGCACTCTCGCCGCCCGCACTCTCGCCATCATTCATGATAAGCCGCTCTACAAGATACACCATGTCGAGGCGCATGTGTATGCTAATTTTATTACCGAACAGAAAAAGAGAGGCTCAAAACATGCCAAATTGCTGGAATTAACAACATCTGCACAAACCCGAGAGGCGAGCTTGTCAGATTCCTTGCGAGACGAGGACTGTTTGAGCAAAGCGAGTCCCGCAGTCGCCAAAGAATCTGACGAGAAAGCATCTCGGCGTGCGGAAGCCGTTGTTAATTCTAGCGATTTGGCGCTGTCTTTACCACACCATCAACCCACCTTCCCCCTCCTCGCCCTCATCGTCTCTGGCGGGCATTCGCAGCTCGTCCTTTTCCAAAGTCACGGCGACTACCAGCTCATCGGCCAAACCCAAGACGATGCCGTCGGCGAGGCGTTCGACAAGGTTGCTAAAATCATTGGCCTGCCCTACCCTGGCGGCCCTGCCATCGCCAAGGCAGCCGAACTCGGCGATCTCCGCGCCTTTCACTTACCCATCGCCAAGCTCGCCGGTGAGTACGATTTTTCCTTCTCTGGCCTCAAGACAGCCGTTCTGAGGACCGTTCAGCGCGAGGTGGGCAAAGACTTCACCTTTCCGTCGCACGAGCTCCCTGCCCTAGTAAACGATGAACTGAGGCATAATATGGCAGCCAGTTTCCAGTACACCGCCGTTAAAACCTTGGTCGATAAGACTAAAAAAGCTTACGACAATTTCCAACCCGCCTCCGTCGTCATCGCCGGCGGCGTCGCCGCCAATCAAGAATTACGCCGCCAATTGCGCCGAGCCTTGCCTATCGACATCGAATATGCGCCCATCCAGCTCTGTACCGACAACGCCGCCATGATCGCCGCACTCGGGTATTTCCGCGCCCACATCGACCAACCCACCGACCCGTACGACATGGAAGTCCAGCCAAGTTTATCAATGACAGCAATTTAACGTTGTGAGGATTACAACATGAACCAACATTTTTTACAATCAACCGCCTGGCAAGCCTTTCAAGAGTCGCTCGGGCGCACCACCTTTCGCGATAGCGGCCCGGGTTGGGAATATTTGGCCATTTTAGAGCGCAGTACCGGTAATTCCCGCCTGTATTGCCCGTACGGTCCTACTGCCAATGACGAGCATTCGCTCGCAGCAGCCCTTGATTCCCTAACTCAGCTTGGTAAGAAACACCGCGTTACTTTCCTGCGCGTCGAACCAATTAACCTCGACTTTGCCGCCTACCTCCACGCTCACGGCTGGAAAAAGGTTACCTACCAAAAGCTCCAGCCCGAGCACTCGCACGTCATCGACCTGACCCAGCCGCAAGACCAGCTGATCGCCCATATGGCGCAGCCGGTTCGTAATGTGTACCGCAATTATCATAAAAAAGGCATCGTCGTCCACCGCTCGACCGACCCGCACGACATTGATATCTTACTGAAATTTGTCCACCAAGTCGCTCGGCAGCGCGATATCACGCCGCATCCTGATAGTTATTTCCGCCAGCAAGCCGCCACTCTCTTCCCGCTCGGCGCAGCCACACTGTATTACGCCGCGCTTGATAATCAGCCCATCGCCGCCGCTTTGTTTTATCACAGCAGCGACACGCTATATTACGCCCACGCTGGCGCCTCATCAGACCCAGCTCACCGCAAGCTCAACGCCGGCACTGCCCTGCTGGCCGAGGCAATCATTGACGCTCAGCAGCGCGGATTAACCAAAGCCGACCTCTACGGCATTGCTCCCGACGGCGCCGACAAAAACCACCCGTGGGCGGGCTTCACCAAGTTCAAACGCTCATTTGGCGGACATGACGTCACCTTTGCCGGGGCTTGGGATTTGCCATTACAGCGCAGTCGCTACTGGTTGTACCGCGCCTACCAAACGCTGCGTTAACACCCCTAGCCAGGCATTATCCGCAGTTTTGCCGCCTCTTTTTCTGTGGTATAATTGGCTTGGTAATATAACCGCGTGGAGAGATCATTTACGCCTATTGTCTGAGTTTTCACGTGAAAAATCTTGACGGTAGCGATGCTCGCTTTTCACGTGAAAAGTAGGAATTATTCATGCAACTAGCCAAACAATACACCCCAAACGATTACGAACCAAACATTTACGCCATGTGGGAAACCAGCGGCGCATTAGAGCCGACTGGTGTCGGCAAACCGTACTCTATCGTCATGCCGCCGCCCAACGCCAATGGCAACTTGCATATTGGCCACGCCTTGGATATGAATTTGAAGGACATTATGATCCGCTATCACCGCATGAAGGGCGATGATGCGGTATTTATTCCTGGGGCAGATCATGCTGGCTTTGAGACGTGGGTAGTTTATGAAAAAGAACTAGCCAAACGGGGAAAAAGCCGTTTTGACTTTTCACGTGAACAACTGTACGACCAGGTTTGGAAGTTTGTGGAAGAAAAACGTGGCAATATGGAGTTGCAGCTGCGCGCTCTGGGCGTCAGCGCCTCTTGGCAGCATTTGACCTTTACACTGGACGATAAAGTCATCGCCACAGTATATGAGACATTCAAAAAAATGTGGGATGACAGGCTCGTTTACCGCGGCGAGCGGATCGTTAATTATTGCACCAAACACCAAACCAGCTTCGCCGACATTGAAGTTGAGCATAAAAACGAAAAAGGGAAGTTGTGGCAAATTGCTTACCCGACACTGGATAAAATCGGCGAAATCGTAGTCGCCACCACGCGGCCGGAGACCATGCTAGGCGACGTAGCAGTAGCTGTCCACCCGGATGACGAGCGTTACAAACATCTCATCGGCACACGAATTTTACTACCAATCACCGACGAGGAAATCCCAATCATCGCCGACGAGTACGTCGATATGGACTATGGCACTGGCGCAGTGAAAATTACACCGGCACACGACCCGAACGACTTTGAGATGGCCCAGCGCCACAACCTGCCGCTCAAACAAATCATCAGCCAAGAAGGCAAGATGGTCAACGTACCGCCGCAAGTCCTAGGCCTGACGCCGGCAGAAGCCCGTACTCGCGTGTTGGCGGCTTTGGAGTCATTGGAGCTGCGCCGCGGCGAAACAGACATTGAACATGCCGTCGGACATTGTTACAAATGCGGCAGCGTGATTGAGCCGATGGTCAAGGAGCAGTGGTTTATTAAAATGCAGCCGTTGGCTCAACCAGCCATTGAAGCCTTAGAGAGGGAAGAGATTACCTTTTATCCAGCCGCCAAGCGCAAAGAGCTCATCGCTTATCTCAAGCAATTGAAAGATTGGAATATCTCCCGGCAAATCCCGTGGGGCATCCCGATTCCCGCATTCGTCAATGAAAGCGACCCGCGCGATTGGATATTTAACATTCGTACTGACGAACGAAAGATAGTTGTAAATGGTACAACATATGTCAGGGAAGAGGACACCTTTGATACTTGGTTCTCATCTGGACAGTGGCCATACATCGTTACCGATTACCTAAATGGCGGGGAACTGGCCAAATATTTCCCGACCAGCCTGATGGAAACTGGCATGGATATTATGCGGGCATGGGTAGCGCGCATGATTATGCTCAGCCTGTACCGCACTGGCAAACTACCGTTCAAGGACGTCTATTTGCACGGTATGGTCAATGACGAACATAATCAAAAAATGTCCAAATCCAAAGGTAATGTCATCAACCCAATGGAGCTGGTTTCAGAATTTGGCTCGGACGCCACCCGCATGGGCATCATCGCTGGCCGCGCGCCGGCCCAACATCAAGCCTTCAACAAGGGCGCGGTCATCGCTGCTCGCAACTTCTGTAATAAGCTGTGGAATATCGCTCGTTTCGTCGAGGCGCAAATCGGCGATGAACACCAAATCGTTGACCTGGAGCCGCAGACACCAGCCGACCACTGGATTATCCGCCAGCTGAATGACGCCGCCAATAACGTTGCCGTCCGCCTGGAGCAGTACCGCTTTTCCGAAGCCGCAGACACGGTCTATCACGCTATTTGGGATGACCTAGCCGATTGGTACATTGAATCATCAAAAACCGCTATCAACCGCCCATTGCTGTCATGGGCGCTGGCAACCAGCCTGAAAATCGCTCATCCGTTTGCGCCATTCGTCACCGAGACAATTTGGCAGACGCTTAACTACACCGACGGTATCTTGATGCGCGACCACTGGCCAACCCCAGAGAAGTTCGACCCCATCGCTGCCGAGCAGTTTGAGCAGCTGAAAACGCTGGTCGCTGAAGGCCGCTGGGTGATCGCTGAACTGCCGGGCAATAAAAAATACCGCTTGTTATATGGTAATGACAATTTAATTGATGAAAACCAGGATACCGTTAAGCATTTAATGCGCCTCAGCTCGATCAAGCAGACTGACCAGCCAAAAGGATTGCGGCTGGCCGTCGCTAATCGAGAAGCTTGGTTGGATATTGATAGCGAAACATTATACCAGCACCAGGAGAATCTGGAAGTACGCCTCGCAGAAGCTCGCCAAAAGAAAACTGGCTTACAAAAACGGCTCGACAACCCAACATACCTTGAAAAAGCGCCGGCTTACTTGGTTGAAGAAACCCGCCAACAATTGGCCGAACAAGAGCAAATTATCGCGCGGCTGGTCGCTGAATTGAAAGTGATTACCGTAAAATAGGCGGGATAGATATAAGCCAGGCCTCAATCAGCAAGCTAGAAAAAAACCGCCAGCCTAAAACTATACATAATCCGCACCCCTAAGCCGCATCGCCGACAATCAACCGATAGCCATCAAACGTATGCTGGCCGCGTGCGGCGTATTTTTGACGCAATCGTTTACGGTCATTATCCCGCGGCGTTGTCCGAGGCTGCGATGAACCGTTCTTTAAAATATGAGACACCTGCGCATGCTCCGGATGGGTGTGCGGATTAGTTTCCGGCATTTTCGCTTCATCCGCATCCGATTTATCATAATAAACATATTCCCAAGACGCCGTAAACGCCTTATCCATGCTCGTGTCATGCAACAATACGCCAATTGCCGTATGAACGCTAACCAGCATAGTCGCTATGGTAATTAACTGTTGTGCTATATTCATTTTATTTTCCTGTTTTGTATCTGTTTTATGAAATACTAGTCTTAATATTAGCACAAGCTTTGTTTTTTGTCAAGTATATTTTCCTAAATATACACGCTCGCCAAACTAAAATAACCCCGGCTCTCTAGCCGCGGCCATCTTATCTGGCGGAAGGGGAGGGATTCGAACCCTCGGTACGTTTTACCGCACGCCGGTTTTCAAGACCGGTACCTTCAAC
>CAUPXR010000004.1:0-18045 GCA_963515225.1 uncultured Candidatus Saccharibacteria bacterium
CTTCCATTGCCGCGATAAAGCATCGCTATTATTGTCGATAATAAAATAAGCAACAACGGCGCAATTACCATATATATTGCAACAATTCTTTGACTATAACGATCAACGCGGCGAGCTTCCTTGAGAAGAAGCATACTTTGTAATGCAATATTAACCCCAAATAAAATTACTACGATACCTACGATCTCCCCACTGCCGCCAGAAGCACGGCTAAAACCTATAGCAAGTAGCGTCCTTATAATTACAAGAATCGCATATACAATTATTCCCAAACTACCAACAAAAATAGCCGCTTCCGCCGCGCTGTTTGGCTGAGGCATATCGACTTTCGCAGCTTTTATAGCTTTCTTCTTACGTTTTACGGGTTGTTTTGGTTTTATGGCGCGCTCTGTCATGCCGCAATTATAGCATAACCGTAATCATTTTCGCGGCGCGGTAATATGAGCGGCAGCGCCATACTCTGGCATAACTATTTTTTCATTTTCACCAGCGCGCAGTTTTTTAAGCGCCACTTTCTGCCAGTCTTCGCCTGTTGCGCCGGCAATTGGTATGTTCAGGCTATCCGCCAGGGTATTGGCAACCGTCAAGCCAATCCTCAGTCCAGTAAAACTGCCCGGCCCTTTCATTACGCCGATACCGCTGATATTATGCAAATCGCCGGTTTTCTCTTCCAAAAACTTCAGTAAACCGCGCGCCAATGTCCGCCCCGCTTGCCACTCAAAATCCTGCCGAACCTCATCATCAACCACCGTCAAAAAACAAGTCGCCGTCGAGGTATCTAATAAAATTATCATGCCAAATTCTCCTTTATCTTCTGCCAAAGTTCGGTCGATTTTTTACCGCCGGGATGAAATTCCACTAGCCGCTCTTCCTCACTAATTGTTGTAATTTTTACCACTAAGCGATCTTTCGGCAAATCATCATCAACCGCGCCTGCCCACTCAACCACCACCACCGAATCATCGTCCATAGCTTCGCGAATCTCATCGCCCATAATACCTGCTTCGCCCAAACGATAAAAATCATAATGCGCCAAACGCAAGCCTTTGGGCGAATCATACACGCGTGAAATTGTGAAAGTCGGACTTTGCACTGGCTCGTTAATCCCTAGCGCCCGCGCAATACCCTTAGTCAACGTGGTTTTTCCCGCACCAATATCGCCGACCAATTCCAAAACTTCGCTGCCAGAAACCGACCGGCCGATCGCCTCGCCCATCTGTTTCATCCTTGACTCGTTATCAATTTTCACTACTTTTAATTATACCATTTCATAACGATATATTGACGCGTATTAGATTTTTGATTTGAGCGAGGCCTAGCTTAAAATTCGCGGCGGTATGTGCTAGCTTTTTTTTAGCGACAATAGTACAATAACCATAAGAATTATGCGCGTTTCGGACGAGACAGTTGAGAAACTTCTGAAACAGGGTGGGATCGTTAATGATTCGCAGCTTGATGAGTTAAAGACGCTCGCCAAACGATCAAAGCAGAGCTTGCAGGAAATGGTCATCGACCAAAAAGTCGTCTCCGACGAAAAACTGACAAAAATGATCGGCGAACTGATTGACGTGCCGTTTGTCAGAATTGAGCCGAAAGATATTTTGGACGATGTTTTGAAAAAAATCCCGGAACACATTGCTCGCCAATATAATGTCGTTCTGTTCGCGATAAACGATGACGGCAGCTTGTCGCTGGCGATGGAAGATCCTGACGACGTGCAGGCGCTTAACTTTATTCAGAAGGAAATTGGTTACAACACTAAAGTTTTCCTGGCAACAAAAAGCAATATTCTGGATTGCTTGGAGAATTACCGCGGCGACATGAACGACGAGTTGGACGAGGTTATCTCTGTCCAAAAAGACGCTTCTGCCGAGGATCAAAACGTTAGCCAAGATGACTTCGCGGAAAATTCGCCGATTGCCCAGACGGTTAATTTGTTACTGGAATACGCCATCAAATCTAATGCCTCTGACATTCATATTGAGCCGCGCGAGGATTACGTCCAAGTCCGCTACCGCATCGACGGCGTATTAAAAGAGGTCAACAAACTGCCGCGCAATGTTCACGGCGCGTTGGTTAGCCGCATTAAAATTTTATCAAACCTGAAGATTGACGAACGCCGCGTGCCGCAAGACGGACGCTTTAAGATAAAAGTTTCCGGCAAACAATACGCTCTGCGCGTCTCGACCCTGCCAATTGCTGACGGCGAAAAGGTGGTGATGCGTATTTTGGACGAGTCAAACCAGGCAATTTCGCTCGACAAACTTGGCTACTGGGGATTATCGCTAGCTACCGTGAAAGACGCCATGGCACAGCCAAACGGCATGATTTTGGTGACTGGGCCAACTGGTTCGGGAAAATCAACCAGCTTGTTTAGCATACTGTCGGAACTTAATACGCCAGACGTGAATATTTCAACGATTGAAGACCCAGTCGAGTATAAAATCCCCGGCGTCAACCAAACCCAGACCAATGCCAAAGCCGGCATGACCTTTGCCTCAGGACTGCGCGCGCTACTGCGCCAAGACCCGAATATCATCATGGTCGGCGAGATTCGCGACGGCGAGACTGCCAACCTGGGCGTACAGGCAGCACTGACTGGACACTTAGTGTTTTCTACCCTGCACACCAACAATGCAGCTACTTGTTTGCCGCGCTTGCTGGACATGGGAATTGAGCCGTTCTTGATCGCTTCGACAGTCAAGGCAGTGATTGGACAGCGCTTGGTGCGGCGATTGTGTATGAATTGCCGGCAAGAATATGTACCTAACGCCGAAGAACTCAGTTATATCGTGCAAATGTTTAGCCTAAAACAAGGTTCTATCCAGCGGCTGCACGAGCTTGAAGGACAGGCCTTTGCCGATAAAATTGGCGGCGACACGCCGATGGGCTCGACCGATGTGACAATTCAGCGCCTGTGGCGGCCGAATCCCGAGGGCTGCGATGAGTGCAATCATGTCGGCTTTAAGGGGCGTGTTGGTATTTACGAGGTGCTCGGCATATCCGTGCCTATCCAAAAAATGATCACCGCTAACGCCACCAGCAATGACATACAAGAACAAGCTATCTCAGAAGGAATGGTCACTATGCAAACAGATGGTCTAATAAAATCCCTGCGGGGAGTAACAACAATTGAGGAAGTATTACGAGCAACAAGGGAGTAAATATATGCCAAGTTTTGAATTTTTAGCAGTTAACTCAAAAAAGGAAACCGTCAGTTCGACAATTGAAGCCACTGACCGTTTGTCAGCCATCAACCTTGTAAAAACCCGCGGCTTGAAATTAATTAGTATAAAGGAACAGAACAGTAAAAGTTCCGGTTTCACATTCGGCAAGAAAAAAGGTGTTAAAACTGAAGAGCTGGTGATGTTTACCCGGCAGCTGAGCGCTATGGTCTCAGCCGGCGTGCCAATTCTTCGCGCGCTTAGTTCAATGGCGCAACATGCCGAGACCGCCGGTTTCCGCGATACGATTAACGCTATTATCAAGGACGTTGAAGGCGGAATGGCGCTCGCCGATGCCCTAGGAAAACATCCCGATTCATTTAACGATATCTATGTCAATATGGTGGCAGCCGGCGAGGCAGGCGGTATTTTGGACGATATTTTGAAACGCTTGGCATTGCAGCAGGAAAAAAATGCTTCTATTAAAAAGAAAATTAAAGGCGCTATGACATACCCGATGGTGCTGGTCGTCATTACTATCGGCGCATTCTTCGGCTTGATGATCTTCGTGATTCCGGTTATCGGCAGAACTATCAAAGATCTTGCTGGCAACGACGCGGAATTGCCAGCACTTACCCAAGCGATGCTCGGCATCAGCGGCTTTTTAGTGTCGTTTTGGTTTTTTATTATTCCTGTTTTAGCCGGCAGGGTTTGGACGACGCTCCGCTATATTAAAACACCAAACGGCAAGAAAAAATTTGACAAATTCCTAATAAAAGCGCCTCTCGTCGGTAAGATCGTCAGGAAAGTGGCGGTCGCGCGTTTTACGCGGACATTCTCGGCCTTGATCGGTGCCGGCGTAGCTGTTTTGGAAGCGCTTGATGTGACAGCTAGAGCGGTCGGCAACACCGTTTACGAAGAATCTCTAAAAAACGCCGCCAAGCGTGTTCAAAGCGGCGAAGTCTTATCGAAAATAATTGCTGAAGATGAAGAACTATACCCGCCGATTGTCGCCCAAATGCTTTCCGTCGGCGAAGAAACTGGACAAACCGATAAAGTCCTCGTTAAAGTTGCTGATTTTTATGACGAAGAGGTCGATACCGCCATCGACAGTATCAGCTCCATTATTGAGCCGGTGATGATTGTGTTCATGGGCGGAATGGTCGGGTTGGTCGCCGCCAGCGTCATGATGCCGATAACCGGACTAGCTCAGCAAATAAAATCATAGTATTTATAAAATGTTTATGCTACAATACTCTAAGTACAGGTGGGAAAATTAAATGTCAAACATTTTTTATAAGAACAAACCAATTATCGGACTTGATGTTAGTAAAACTAGCATGAGGATTATGTCGGTTGACAAGAATAAAATGCTTGTCCACGGCTACGGTTCAATCAGTTTAGATCCGCAAAAAAGCGGCAATGATTCTGGAGACGACGTCGAATATATTGCTGGCAAGTTGAAAGAAATGCTTAATAATAACATTGTCGGCAAAATTGACAGCAATCGGGTGGCGCTGGGCGTGCCGACAAGCCGGACATTTTCACGGACATTTTCAATGCCGATCAGCGAAGAGAAGAATATCCGCAACGCTGTTAACCTTGAGGCTGAACAATATATACCGGTTTCTTTGGAATCGCTTTATTTGGATTATCAGGTAATTAGCCGCGGCAAAGAAGAGCTGACCGTTTTAATGTGCGCGGCGCCGAAAAAGCTTATCGATAACGTGCTTGAAGCAGCTAAACAATGCCGGCTGGAGGTTGCTACTATTGAGCCGGATGCTAACTCGATAGCCCGCTTGATAAAAAGAACTGAGGAAGGCGTTTTACCGACGATTATCGTGGATGTCGGCTTAGCTACGACCGATATCGTTATCCTTAATTCTGACGTTCGAGTAACTGGCGGACTGAATGTCGGCGGACACACGCTAACCCTAGATCTAGCGAAAAAAATGGATGTCCCTGTTGAGACAGCCCACCAGTTCAAAGTCCTGAATGGCCTTAATCCAGGACCTCGCCAAGCCAGAATCATGGAAGCACTGAAACCTAGCTTGTTGAAAATGACCAGCGAGATTAAGAAGGTTATGCGGTACTATACCGACCGCTTCCCGTCAGATAAAAAGATTGAGCAAGTGCTTATCGTTGGCGGCGGCAGTAACCTGCCGGGAATCGGCGAGTTTTTCACTAACGAGTTAATTATGCCAGCGCGCGTCGCTAGTCCGTGGCAATCACTGGATTTTGGCAAGCTGGAACAACCGGCGAAACAGCAGCGGGCGCAGTTTGTGGCTGTCGCTGGATTAGCCTTAATAAGATCGGAGGATATTTATGATTAACCTTCTCCCTCCCCAAGAGAAAAAACAAATTACCGCTGGAAGAGTGAACGTACTGCTACGCCGCTATTGTATCGTGTCATTATCTTTGTTAGGGTTGTTGGCCGTAACTATCGCCGGATTTTATTTGCTGTTAACTAATAACAAACTGACAGCCCAAGAAGCTATCGACGAAGGCAACCGCAAGTTAACCGAATATCAAGTAGTACAAAAGAACGTTGACTCTTTTAAGAATAACTTATCGACAGCGAAAGCTATTTTAGGCAATGAGGTGCATTACTCAAGCGTCATCGCCAAAATTGCCAAAGCACTGCCGTCAAATGTTGTATTGCAATCATTAACGCTTGATTCATCAACATTTGGAGCGCCGACATCTCTAAGCGCTCTTGGAAAAACTAATAACGATGCTCTGCGCTTAAAAACTAGCTTAGAAGAATCCGGTATCTTTCAGAATGTTCATCTGGAGTCAATCAGCTCAGCCGCGGGCGGTGCCGAAAAAGGAGACTATCCAGTTTCTATCAGTATTAACGTTACGCTAAAACCGGAGGTAGCCAAGCAATGAAAAAAGGTTTAACTGCTAGTTCGGCACGCATTGTCTTAGCGCTGTTTCTTCTTATAATCTTAGCAGCGATGGTTGCCGGATCGTACTTCGCTTATTCTTTTTTAAGCACCACATCGAAAGAAGTCGCCGATATGCAAACAGAAGCTTCAGCTGTCGATATGAAAATTCAAAATTTGCTGAAATTGAAAGACCAGCTAGAGAAAAATCCGGTGGCTACTAAAAAAGCAGAGCAGATTGTTGCCGATTCAAAAAGCTACCAGTATCAGAACCAGATCATCAACGATCTATCTATTTACGCCGCCAAGGCAAACGTACCGATACAATCGTTCACTTTCCAGGACAGCAGCACCTCCGCCAAGTCATCTTCGTCAAGCAGCCAAACCACCACTAAAAAGCCAACTTCAGTGAACGGCGTAAAAAGTATCACGGTATCCATTCAGCTCGGCGACAAAGTCCCTTACAACAATCTACTACATTTCCTGTATCTGGTGGAAAATAACGTGACACGAATGCAGATTTCCGGCGTGTCGATATCCAGAGGCGAACAGCGAGGCGAAGTCTCAGCGCAATCATTAGAATTGGGAGTATACGTACGATGAAAGACTCATCACTATCAGCACAACTAGAACCTATCATAAAGCCCGTCGCTAAGTTCTTATGGCGGTTTCATGTCATGCTCTACAGCTTTATCGTGATTGGCGGCGTAGCAGTGGTTATTGTTTTATTTATAGGGCTATTATCAACCTCGCCCGACCAATCTCAAACCACAGAGACTATCTTTGATAAAAAAACTATTAAGTCAATCGAAAACTTTGAGCCGGCCAGTTCGTCGATTGATTCATTCTCACTTCCTGCTGGCAGATCAAATCCATTTGCCGAATAAAGCATAAATAGATTATAATAAAGGTATGTTAATAGCTGCCGATAGATTTATACATATGCCCGTAATGAGCTTGCAGACTGGTTCTGAGTTAGCGCGGACTTCTAGAGAAATTATTGACCCGCGAAACTTATCAATCGTAGCGTATGAACTTGAAGGCAGACTGCTTGACCAAAACCCAAGTCTTTTACGAGTAGCAGACGTTCGCGAGATCGGGCCGCTCGGCATGATTATCGACTCTGTTGACGAGCTGGTCAGTGTTAGCGATGTTATTGAGCTTAAGAAAATTTATGAGATCAATTTCTCGCTAAACGATAAAACCGTCATTGACGAAAAGAAGCATAAAATCGGCAAAGTTATCGGCTACACGATAACCGCTGGTGATTTCCTAATTCAGCAGCTGCGTATTCGACGGCCATTTCTGAAAAGCTTTGGCGATACCGAACTATTAATTCATCGTTCACAGATAATTAAGGTTACTGACACGCAAATCGTTGTCAAATCCGCCACCGTTTCGCATAAAATTGAAAAACGTCAGCAAGCAGCGCCAGCGACCCGCTACGAAAATCCTTTCCGAAAACAACCGCGCACCCAGCCAGAATCAACAGACAGGCACTAGTTTTTAGTCGTTATTCGTATCGCTTAAGGCGGATTTTATATCATCATACGAAAATCCCTGCCGCGCTAGATATGCCATAAATTTTTGCTGGTCGCCAGCATACTTGTAGCGTTTTTTAGCGATAATTTTTCGTAGTTCCTCATCGTCGGAGCGGATATTTTCGCTAATTAGTCGCTCTATCGTCTCGCGCTCAATCCCCTTTTGCGCCAATTCTAATTTTAGCCGCCTGACACTAGTGCCTTTCTGTAAAAAACGATGTTCCAACCAAAAACGCGCAAACTTTTCGTCATCAAGGTATTTTTTCTCAATCAATCGCGCAAGCACCCGCTCGGTAGTTTCCGACTTCACGCCCGGACGCTCGGTAATTTCACCAGTCTTTGGCGAACGCTTTTTGATTGGCCTGGTTTTACGCCGCAAATAATCGCGCATTTCTTTAACCGAGCGCGGCCGCGCCAAGCAATACTCCATGGCGCGGACGTACAACTTACCAAACTGACTCTCGTCCTCCAGTGCTGTCAATTCGTCGTCGGTATATTCGCACCCAACCTTCAGCCCCAACTCGCCCACCTGAAAGACATCAAGGCTGAAGCGGTACTTGCCGTCAACACTCACATTGACGCGGTTTTTATCGCGAGCCTGGAGAGAAATGTCAGTGATTTTCATGCACTATCTATCTAAAATTAACTTCAGACTTCCGCTTCTTTTACCTTATCGCGAACCTTCTGGTCAATTTCCGCCAGAACCTCAGGGTTTTCTTTCAGATACAATTTAGTTTTATCGCGGCCTTGACCGATAGTCTCGCCATTATATTTGTAAAAGGCGCCAGATTTTTCGACAATGCCGTGCGTAGCTGCCAAATCCAAGATGTCGCCGGTTTTAGAAATGCCTTCATTATACATAATGTCAAACTCAGCGATGCGAAATGGCGGCGCGATCTTATTTTTCACCACCTTGATCTTGGTGCGGTTACCGAGGATATCATCGCCAACCTTGATCTGCCCAATCCGGCGAATATCTACACGCTGCGAGGCGTAAAACTTCAGCGCGTTACCGCCCGTCGTGGTCTCAGGATTACCAAACATCACGCCAATCTTCATGCGAATCTGGTTGATGAAAATCACCGTCGCTTTCGACTTGTTGATGATGCCGGTCAGTTTACGCAGCGCTTGGCTCATTAGCCGCGCTTGCAGACCCATGTGCGAATCGCCCATATCGCCGTCAATTTCTGCCTGCGGTGTCAGCGCTGCCACCGAATCCACCACGATGAGGTCCACCGCGTTTGAACGCACCAAGGTTTCAGTAATTTCTAGTGCCTGCTCACCGTTGTCTGGCTGCGACACTAACAGATTTTCGGTATCCACTCCCAACCGCTTGGCGTAGCTCGGGTCAAGCGCATGCTCAGCGTCGATGAACGCCGCCGTACCGCCCTGCTTTTGAATCTCGGCAATGGCATGCAGTGTCAAGGTTGTTTTACCGCTAGATTCCGGGCCATAAATCTCAATGATACGACCCTTTGGATAGCCGCCGCCCAGGGCCAAATCGAGGCTCAGCGAGCCTGACGGAATCACTTCAACATCGACTTTGTGCGCCTCGCCGAGTTTCATGATTGAGCCATCACCAAACTGCTTAGTGATTTGATCCATGGCCAGACCCAGCGCTTTTAACTTGCCGTCATCAGCCTTTTTCTCAGCCGCTACTGCCTTGTTTGTTTTTTTGTCGTCTGCCTTCGCCATAACGCTCCCCTCCTTAGTTGTTAGTTTTATTATACCGATTTGTTGCTATATTTGCTATAATTAGTCTATGAATAAGCGAAATGGTTTTACTGTTATTGAATTATTGGTCGTCATAGCTTTCTTAATTGCAGTCGCAGTTTTAGGATTTTTCCAGCTGTCAAAGATACGAGATGAGTCCGACAACACTAAAAAACGCACCGCCATAAACGCCATGTATTACAGCCTGGAGGAAGGTTTTTATGCTAAAAACGGCTATTATCCGGAAAAATTAGAAGACAGGACACTGCTGACTATGGATACGGCCTTATTAAACGATCCGAACAATAAAAAAATAGGCGACAAGGCGAGCGCTTACCGCTACGAAGCGGCAAATTGCAACAATGGCAAATGCAAATCTTATAAGCTGCGCGCCGTGCTAGCTGGCGAAGACGACTACGTCAAAGAAAGCCGCCATAAATAACCTAACTAATCGTCGCAGACGGGACGACCGTTTTTAAAGTCTTCAATCGCATTGTTTATAATAGCGATTTGTCGGCGCGGATTGGCAACATACTGAAAAATATAAGTTGTCTCCTCGCCCTCCGTACTAAGACGAATCGTCCCGTAATTAAGGATCGTTTGAATAATTCCCGATTGGCGAAAACTAGCGTCCTCGATACTACCCAAGCTCACTGTCTGTTCGTGGCGCGACACTAAGCTTTCCTGAATTTCCTGAATGACGCTTTCGTTTGTTAAATAGAACTGATTTTGCAAATAAATCCACAACGCCACCGCGCCGCCCAAAGCCACTAAACCGATAAACAACAAGGCTATACCAAAGACGGTCGTCAGCGATGGCATGCCGGAAATTATTGAATCGGCAGCTAACGATGGATATGTCACCACAAACACCATGATAGCAACGATAAGCAATACGGCAACAGCGACTGGAATAATCATACCAATCGGATGGCGCTTAATATCCAAAATGACATATTCGCCTTCGCTCAAATTCAAATCTGGATAGCGCGCAACCGACTCGTCATGCTTTGCTTTAACCTCGTCGCTAATCATAAACGGTTTGGGATCAATCTCTCTGGCAACATGCACCACCTGCGGCTCGTTAGCATATTGGCTGCGAATTCGCGGATCAAAATTTTCGCCATCAATTATCCCTGGACGCGAAGTCACGTGAGACATCGTCTGCCCAACGACAGGTGCCGGCTGGCCAGTCTGCGGCGGATGATAATACAGCGGACGCCCATCAGCGTCGTAGGCTACTGGTTGCGTTAAATCTTCTGACGATGATTGCGGCTTCATGACCATATTATAGCATGATCTGCGCTATGATGAGCCCGCTTTTCGACGATAAATTTTTATGAAAACTATTCCCGCGACAACAGCAGCTACTATAGTGACCGCTAAAACGATTCTTATCCACGGTAATTCGTCTTTATTTTTACTATCCCTTTTCTTCTCTCCTTCAATCTTTTCCTTCACATCCAAGCTATCATTTTTCTGCAATTCTGGCTTTTTATCATCCGGAGTTCGAACCGCCACCTCCTTTTTATTGCTATTATTTTTAAGCTGCCTATTCATGTTTGCACCGCCAAGACGGCGACTCGTATTATCTTTTTTCGGATTATCATTTTTTCTCGCCTGATTTTTTTCGTGTTTCAGCGTCTGATAATAGCCATATTCTTCCAAATACCCAGGGTCAGAGTCGCAAACATCGCCAATTCCGTCCTTATCATAATCCGCCTGATCCGGATTTGCTACATCAGGACAATTGTCAAACTCGCGCTCATGTTCGTCGCCGTCATCGCTAACCGTCAAAGTTGTCGTCGCTATATTCGTTAATCCATTACTGTCAGTCACTCTGAGCGTCAACAGTCCAGAAAATTCCTTAGTAAACGCATAGTTCGCGAAAGGCTGGTCAGTTTCCATATCGTATACGCCGTCTTGGTCAACGTCCCATTCGTATTTAACAATTTTGCCGCTTGTCGAATACGAACCGGCGCCGTCGAGTTCTAATGTTTCGCCAACTTTCGCCACATATTGACGGTTTATCCAAGCATTTGGCTTGCTAGTTATATTTTCAATTGATGCGTTGATATAGTCAACCAGTTCGCTGCCGGCATTATTGGATCGTGCATACTCGCCGCCAGTCTGCTCAGTCAAAGATTTCATAACCGCCAAAGAGTAGTCGCTGCTTGTATCAATAACATACACCTGCGCCGGATCAACGGCATAAGCAGCATTAACGATAGACTGCTTCGTTAAGCCAGTCACAGGTTCAGGGTCTTTAGCTGGCGCATCGCCAATCACAATCATCATTTTCTTCACGCCAGCCCGCCATTGTAAATCTAACCCCGCCCGCATACCAGAATAGACAGACTCCTCCCAGTCGCCACCATGGCCAAGACTCATTGAACTGGCTGCCTGCTTTATAACCTCAATATTATTCGTAAAATCTGTCTCAATCCGCGACGGATAATCAGTCGCGTCGCCGCCATGACTTGGATGATCACGATAGGTTACCAATGCGAACCGAGCGCTTTTCGTTTTTGCGTTAACTGAGCTTACGATATTTTGGATGTTATTTTTTACCGCATAAATTGAACCAGACATTGAGCCTGTCGTATCAACGACGAACACTATATCAATATCGCCATTTGTACGCACGATTGGCTTTACTAAGTTTGGTAGCGGCACCCTTTCTCGCAGTGCCGACATGTAACTACTGTGCCCGAGAAAGTTTGGATGATACCATGAATTCATATTAAATGCGCTCGGCTCAAAAAATTCGTGAATCCAACGATCATGATTTTTCCTAAAAATCGACGCATCGGGCTCATGACCGGAAAACCGCTGCGGCAGACTGTCGATAAAGATCACTTTTTCCTGGCCAATACTTTTATTATAAGCATTGACTATCTTTTTCTGGCGTGAATTTCCCTCCAGCCCCAACTTACGCACCTCTTTAGCGACCGGAAAACCAGATAGGCTCTCATTATTATTTAGTGCCAGTAGCGGATAACCCAGAAGAACAATCTTCGCATCTGGGCGCAAGCGAGAATTAAGCGAAGATAGGATATTTCGAGTATTTCTCTCTAAATCACCCATACCGTTCTTAGCTTCATTAATTTTAGACCGACAATCCTCAGCTGATCTCAATACGGCTGCAAAGCAAGCTTTAATAATATTATCAAAACCTAAATCATTGCCGCCAATTGTCATCATCACCATATCCGTACTGGTATTGACATTATCCAGCTGGCGCCGAATCATATAATTACATCTTACGCCAATCCTTCGCTTCCTCTCGCCGCGCCGCGAGCCAACTACGTTACTAGTAATAGAATAAGAAACTTTTAGTTCGTTGTTAGGCTTTACATTACAAACGTCCTTATCTTCCAGATACTCCATAATCTGTTTGTTTGTCGCTAATTTGTCCGGGTCGCCGCTAACCGTCTTCATGGTACTGCCCGCCTTCTTATCTTTAAAGAAATCATCAGTTTTAGCGCCAGAACAAGCACGATTTATCAGCGTTATCGCCAAGCCGTTACCGCTTAGCCACCTTTTATATATCTCCGCCCAGTTATTACTGTTGCGATGGCATTCTCCAGGACCATATTCATAACCGTTAGCACCGTTACCAGCCGAATAAGAGTCGCCCAATACTGTAACATTAAGTTTCTTACCAGCGTAATTGTGGACTATAGCCTCTCCCTGGGCTGTTTGCTGCATAAAAAGCGCGACGATTACTGCCGTAATGATTGTAAATATAGTAATTTTAAGCTTCATACTAGTTTCCCAGTCCCCCTACAATCACATGAACGCCATTATTATATTCATCGTCTAAAATAATACTCACCTGAAGAGAATATTCCCTAGAACCTATATTCTTATAGCCGACAAAATAATCCGCACCAGATCTTTCCTTGTCCATCTTCCAGCCAAATCCCTCGGCCTGCTGACGCAATTTCTTCAACAAACTGTCCACTGATTCATTTTTAGGCATTTCATAATATCTATTCACAGACGGATATTTACCTTTCCCTAAAAAACTTCTTTCCGGAGGAATGCGGTGCTCTTCAAACGACGACTTTAACTCTAATCCCAAAATACCCTTTTCCGCCATCGGGTCTCGCGACATATCCCAAACTTCCAAATACGCTGGCACCCATGTTAAAAAATTGATTAGCCACAAACCAGCTAATATTCCTGCCAAAATTATAAAGCGCCGCCGCCAACGCTGTGTTTTAGAGTTCTTAACTGGTGATGTCGTTTTTTGCTGCTTGCCCATAGCGGCTCCTAGTTAAGTTTGCTACTCTCATTAAATCATAAAAGGTCGCAGAATACGAGTATTATTTCTGAAGATGCCGCTTCGCCTTAATCGTCACCCGGCGGCCGCGCGGCGTGCGCTCGATGAAGCCAATTTGCAGTAAATACGGTTCATAAAAATCCTCAATCGTCGTCGCTTCGTCGCCAGTCAGGGCGGCAATGGTGGTTAGTCCCACCGGATTGTCGCCATAATTTTCCAGAATTGATTGTAGTAAATTGCGGTCGGCTGGGTCTAATCCCAGCTCATCCACTTCCAACATTTCCAAGGCGCTCGTTGTCGTTTTCACATCAATTATACCATCACCATTCACGTCAGCGTAGTCGCGTACGCGCTTGAGTAGACGGTTAGCGATACGCGGTGTCAGGCGGGCCCGCGTTGACAACAAGTTCGCTGCTTCATGCCGAATCGACGACTCCAAAATAGCCGCACTCCGCGTCACAATTTTAGCGATATCCTCTGGCTCATAAAATTCCAATCGGTAAATATGCCCAAATCGGTCACGCAGCGGCGCCGCCAAACTACCCGTCCGCGTCGTCGCACCGATAACCGTAAACCGCGGTAGATCCAGCCGAATTGATCGAGCCGCCGGGCCTTTACCAATGACGATATCCAGCTTGAAATCCTCCATGGCCGAATATAAAATCTCCTCCACTGCCCGACCGAGCCGATGAATTTCATCAATGAATAAAATATCGCCGTCCGCCAAATTGGTCAAAATCGATGCCAAGTCGCCAGCTTTTTCAATGGCTGGTCCACTGGTGATGCGCAAATTCGTCCCCATCTCATTAGCGATCACTGTCGCCATGGTGGTCTTACCCAACCCCGGCGGGCCGTACAGCAGCACATGATCCAGTGGCTCACCGCGCTTCTTCGCTGCCTCAATTGCTAACCGCAAATTACGCTTCAACCGCTCCTGACCGACATACTCACTAAAACTCTGCGGACGCAAGCTAACTTCAATCCGCTGCTCATCGGCATCATCATCGTGCGGGCTGGTATCGACTATTCTTTGAATTGCCATAAACTAATTATATCATTTGTAGTACAATAGGAGTGTCTACAGTTAAAATAGGAGCTTTCAATGCCAAATTCAACGCCAGAAACCAGAAAAAAAGACATAAGAGGTATATACAACCAAGTTCCAGAAGGTGTTAGATTAATGTCAGAAGCAGTGCCGTATCTTTTGGCGGCATTAAAGTTAGAACCTTCCGACGAATCTGCGGGAATTAAGTCGCAAAGAATCGCAATTGATGTACGAAAAATTAGCGACACTCTAACAGAGCAAGGGTATGGCAATTTTGAACAGACGAAAGAATACGATCCTAAATCAATAGAAATTGCAAGATATATTATTGACTTAACGACAAGATATCCATTCTTAGGGTGCAGCAAAAAAGCATCAGAAGAGGGAATTTCCAACAAAGAGCTGGCTGAAGAGCTTATAAGTAACGCAGATACCTGTCTATACTCTAATTTCTCTGGTCTATATGGAATTACCAATCTGCAGGGCCAGCAATTACGCGGTAGTATTCAAAGTCCCCACGACAGCAGCAGGCTAACACCTGACGACGTAAAAAAACTTATTGAAGAAGCAAAACAGGCAGCTGAAACAGAAAACAAGCCGGAATAGACTAGCAAGCTTTTAAGCCCAAACCAGCTTTACTTCTTCAACGCCTCGGTCACCCGCTGCGCCGTTGGCAGATTGACGTCGATATTTTCCAGCGCCTTGGTAGCGTCAGCCAAAGTGTAGCCCAGCGCCATCAGCGCTTCCAGTGCCTCATCAGAAGTATTCAATTCAGTTTGGACCGGGGTGTCTGCTCGACCGTAATGCGCCGGCAAGCCAACTTTATCGCTCAAATCAACCACCACGCGCTCGGCGGTTTTTTTGCCGACGCCAGAAGCTTTTTGCACAAAAGCACTGTCGGCGTTAGCGATGGCATTGCGCACCTGTTCCGCGTCGCCCAGGCTGAGAATCGCTAATGCGGCCTTCGGGCCGACACCCTGAACAGTAATCAGCATTTCAAACAGCTTTTTTGCAGCCAAACTAGAAAAACCGAATAGTTCTTCCGCCTGCTCGCGCACATGGTGGTAGGTATAAAACTTGACGTCTTGATTCAGCGCCACTGCCTCAAAATCGCCAGCCGACACGCTAACTTCGTAACCGACGCCGCGAACGTCAATCACGATACTACCCGCGCCAAACTTTTCAGCAATCGTTCCAAAGAGATGGGCGATCAAGGATTTTGTCCTCCACCGCCATTATTATCGCCGCTGCCGCCTGGCGGTGGATTTGTTTGGCCGCCGCCATTATTATTACCATTGCCTGGATTGCTTGGATTGCCGGAGCTGCCAGAATCCCCCGAGCCGGAACTGCCGCCGCCCGACGTATCGCCATCATCGCTAGAAGAAGACCCAGAGCTACTACAACTACTCGTATTTCTCGAGTACTTTGTGCTGTCAAACTTATCCTCGTCAATAGTCACAACCCTGCGAGCTGTCCTGTCGCAAACAGTTATTTTTTTCTTAGTATCAGCACAATCGCTAGCATTCTTAGAGTGCTTGCCCGCGTCAAACTCATCCTCAAAAATCGACTCCATCTTTTTAGTGCCCAGGTTACAAACTTCGATTTTTGGCTTAGTTTGATTACACTTGTGCGTCGGCACGGCACTGCTTAGGAAATATTCCTTATACGTGCCTGGGCTGGAATTATCTGCCAAACCGCCATTACTACTGCACACGCTGCGCTGCACCACATCGCCCGGCATAGTAAAGCCAGTTTTAACGCCAGATAACAACTGAGTCATCGCACTGCGCCAAATCGGTGCTGCCGCATCAGCGCCGCCGTGGCTCATCACTGCATTATTATTGTTACCGACCCAAACGCCAATAGCATACTGCGGCGTATAGCCAATAGTCCAAGCGTCTCGGTTATCATTGGTTGTGCCGGTTTTTACTGCTACAGTTTTACCGCTAATAGTCAGGCTAGAACCAAACATACCAGCGCGCGCTGCATTATCGGATAAGATATTTGAAATCAAGTAAGCGCCGCCTTTACTGATCGACTGTTGCTTATTGGATACTTGCCAGTTAGCGTCTTTGCCGAATTTATCCTTGACTTCAGTAATTAAATTCAGTGATGAATACCGCTCGCCCTGGTTAGCAAAAGCTGCATAGGCATTAGTCATTTCCGTCAGTCGAACTTCCGCTGAACCTAGCGCCAACGATAAACCATAGTTTTTATTCTCATCAAGCGTGGTAATACCAAGCCTCTTAGCTGCTTGAATCGACCGGCTGATACCGTACTTTTTCATTACCAGTACGCTTGGAATATTGAGAGAAAAGTTCAGCGCTTTGCGAGTTGTCACGTTACCAAACCATTGGCGCGTAGCATTATATGGTACATAACCGCCAAAGTCAGTCAGCTTGTCTTCAAAGATTGTCGCCGGCGTAATAACCCCGTCAGCCAAAGCCTGCGAGTAATAGATCGGCTTGAAACTTGAGCCCGGCTGGCGCGGCGTGGTCGCCATATTAACCTTGCCCCAATCAGGATTGTTGTAATCGGCGCTACCAACCAGCGCCCGCACTTCGCCAGTTGACGGGTCCACCACAACACCGCTGGCGTTACTGCCGCCAGCCAGATTTATTCGCCTCATTTGTTTGGCAATACTTTGCTCTAATATTTGCTGCGTCTCCAAGTTCAGCGACGTCTTAACGCGGTATCCAGAGCGTATTATTTTCTCATAACCTTTCTTTTCGCCGCCGTACTTATTAATTAGTTCTTTAATAACCATCTCTGTAAAATGCGGCGCGGTTGAGTTGGTTTTTTGAGATTTATTATCAACATACGCCAGTTGCTGCTCCTCGGCTTGCTTTTGCTGATCTTTGGTAATATAGCCCTCGTTTGCCATGCGCTTTAACACTGTTTTTTGCTGCCGCTTAGCTTCAGCAGCATCGCCGCTAACCGGCGAATACAAACTCGGCGCCGGCAATAAGCCAACCAGCATACTGCTCTCTGCTACATTCAAATCTTTCGGCAATTTACCGAAATAAGTCTTCGCTGCCTCTTCAATGCCAAAAGCATTCTCGCCGAAATAAACCGAGTTGAGATACATCGTTAAAATTTGGTCTTTACTATATCTTCGTTCAACAGCAATCGACATAAATAGTTCCTGATACTTGCGCAAGAGACTGTGTTCGTCATTCAGTAAATTATTCTTAACCAGCTGCTGCGTTAGCGTCGACCCGCCGCCATGCCGCGTCACTGCCGCCCGGAAGATACTCAGCAAATTAAAGCCGCCGTGCTTGTAAAAATCCTTATCCTCGCTAGCTATCAAAGCATGTTTCATATCATCGGAAATCTCGCCAAGCGGCACCATATTGCGCCTATCAACATTACCGATGCTGTAGATTTCCTTGCCAGTATTATCGGT
>CAUPXR010000005.1:0-15962 GCA_963515225.1 uncultured Candidatus Saccharibacteria bacterium
GAGTCTGGACCGTGTCTCAGTTCCAGTCTGGCTGATCATCCTCTCAGACCAGCTATGGATCGTCGGCTTGGTAGGCCATTACCCTACCAACAACCTAATCCAACGCAGGCTTCTCCCAAAGCGGATAAATCCTTTAATCCGAAGACCATATGCGGTATTAGCTACCCTTTCGGGCAGTTATTCCTCACTTTGGGGCAAATTCCTACGCGTTACTCAGCCGTTCGCCGCTCGCCGACATTCTGCACCATCAATTCGAAATCACCCTAGACACTCACTCCTTTCGAAATGATACGGCTGATCTCCTTCGGAAATCCCCGCGTCCAGGCTTCAAGTTGATAGTGCAGAACTCGCTGCCGCTCGACTTGCATGTGTTAGGCACGCCGCCAGCATTCATCCTGAGCCAGGATCAAACTCTCCGTTAAAAATCTACTTTGTATCAAAGTATTAAGGCTCTACAAAAATATAAACTGACGATGATATTGCACAATCAAATTGTTAAGGTTCATTCTAAGCTGGCCTGAAGCATAATTTGCCTCACTTTACATATTGTAAACCGTTGCTTAACTCGCACTCCAGCAACCAGACTTAATACCAATCTTACCTTATCTGATTAACTAGGTCAATACATTTTCTCAATTATTTTGTTGCGAAAAATACAACAGCAGCCACAAATATCCCTAAAATTACCCCAGCCGCCACTTCAATAGGCGTATGGCCGTGCGCTACTCGAATACGAGGCAGCGTACTTTTTTGCTCGTCAAGCAATTGATTCAACGTATCGCCTTGTTGCCCCGAAGAAAAACGCACCATTACCGCATCATAAACAATAATCATCGCCAACCAACAACTAATTGCAAACTGCACTGTATCAACTCCATCATACAGCCCAATCGTAGCTGCTAATGCCATCATCGTAGCTGCGTGAGCGCTCGGCATACCGCCTGATAGTAACAAGGAAGAGCGCGGATTTTTATTAAACACTCGGCGGTTGCGGCCCATTAAATGGAAAATATGCTTTGAACCCTGAGCCAGCGCCCAAGCTAGCAAGGGTATCAACAGATACCGCATTAAGTATCCTCGCTCTGCGAACGCTCTTCCATAAGACCAATGGACGAGACCGCATCATTGCCATCCAGCCGCATAATCGTCACGCCTTGCGTTGTCCGGCCAAGTAATTTAATATCTTTCAGACTCAGACGGATTGTCTGACCGTTCTGCGATACTAAAATGGCGTCTGTCATACCTGGATCAATAGTTTGCACCGAAATAATTGGACCAGTTTTCGCCGTAACAACTGCCGCTTTTATACCAACGCCACCGCGCTTATGGGTTGGGAAATTTGCCGCTTTAGTGCGCTTACCAAAGCCTTTCTCGCTAATCACCAGCAGTGTCTGACCGTCGCTAGTTACGACATCCATACCAACCACGCAATCATTCGGACGCAGACGGACACCACGGACACCGCGAGCTGATCGCCCCATCGGCCGCGCATCTTTTTCATTGAAACGAATTGCTTGTCCAGCAGATGTTGAAATAATTACATCATTCTCGCCATTCGTCTTCTTTATCCAGCGCAATTCGTCGCCATCATCCAATTTAATCGCGATAAGCCCATTTGTCCGAATATTTGCATAATCTTCCAAAGGAGTCTTCTTAACAGTACCCTTCTTAGTCGCCATAAACAGATAGCCAGTATCTTTAGAGCCTTTCTCGTGCTTAATAATGGCTGTAATTTTTTCCTCTGGCTGTAATTGCAGCAGATTGACCGCCGCTACCCCTTTAGCATTCAAACCGGCAGCTGGCACTTCATAAGCCTTTAAGCGGAAAATACGGCCCTTATTTGTGAAGAACAACAAATAGTCATGCGTACTAGCAGGCACAATTTGCGCAATAATATCCTCTTCTTTGGTCGTCATGCCGCGCTTGCCTTTACCGCCGCGGTTCTGCTTGCGATAATCGCTAGCTAACGTCCGCTTAATATAATTTTCTGTTGTAAGAAGTACAACAGCATCTTCTTCCGGAATCAATTCCTCGTCAGAGAACTTGCCCAGTTCATGATTGATAATTTTACTGCGCCGCTCGTCACCGTATTTTTCTTTCATCGCGATCAGTTCTTCCTTAACGACCCGCAAAATCTCATTTTCGTCTGCCAAAATCGCTTCCAATTTACGAATCAATTCGTGCAGCTGTCTCAGCTCATCCTCAATTTTATCGCGCTCCAGACCCTGCAAACGACGCAGTTGCATTGCCAAAATCGCTGCCGCCTGGATTTCCGACAAGCCAAACCGATCCATCAACCGCTTATCGGCATCGTCGTAACTTTCGCGAATCGTCTTAATTACCTCATCGATATGATCAAGCGCGATCTTTAGCCCCTCCAGGATATGCGCCCGCTCCCTAGCCTTGCGCAGCTCAAATTCGGTCCGGCGGCGGATCACCCCCTGGCGATGCTTAATAAACTCTGCCAAAATTTCTTTCAAACCCATCACCCTAGGCTGAATACCATTCACTAAGGCTAGTACATTGTAATGAAACGATGTTTGCAGCCCAGTTAGCTTATATAGCTGGTTAAGAATCTTCTTCGGATAAGCATCCTTCTTCAGTTCAACAACGACCCGAACCTTACCGCGGGCGCTTTCATCACGCGCATCAGCGATGTGAGTTATTTTTTTCGCAAGAACCAGCTCTCGAACCTTGTCGACAAAATTTTCCTTGCTCATACCATACGGCACTTCAGTAATTACAATACTATAGCGGCCGTTCTTACGTTCCTCAATCGTCGCCACCGCCCGAATTGTCACCGAGCCGCGCCCAGTTTCGTACGCTTGATGCATTGGAGCGCCCCCGTACACTTCCGCGCCTGTCGGAAAGTCAGGGCCTTTAATATGCGTTAAAAGCTCGTCCAGTGTAATATCAGGATTATCTATTTGCGCCACTGTCGCGTCAACCACTTCGCCAAGATTGTGCGGTGGAATATTTGTCGCCATACCAACAGCAATACCCATTTGCCCGTTTAGCAGAATATTCGGTACAGCAGCCGGCAAAACAACCGGCTCTTTCTCTGTCCCATCAAAGTTATCGCGAAAATCAACCGTTTCTTTCTCAATATCGGACAGTAGTTCGCTACCGACCTTATCCATTCGCGCCTCAGTATAACGAGAAGCTGCTGGCTCGTCGCCATCCATCGAGCCGAAGTTACCCTGTCCTTCTACCAACGTATAGCGCATTTTCCACGGCTGCGCTAAATTAACCATCGCGTCATAAATTGAGGAATCGCCGTGAGGATGATAATTACCCATGACCTCGCCGACAATTTTCGCCGACTTTACTGTTGCATGAGGGGCACGCCAGCCATTCTTATTCATTGCATATAAGATTCGCCGATTCACCGGCTTCAAGCCGTCGCGCACGTCCGGTAATGCCCGATCAATAATCACCGACATAGAATACTTTAAGAAAGAGTCCTCCATGACGCTTTCAACTGTCGATTTTTCAATGCCGCGAACTTCTGGATCGTCGTTCAAAATTTCCGGCTCTTCTACTATGTTCTTATTATCGCTATCCGCCATATCACCTCCTTAAAAGTCCAAGTCTTCCAAATTAACCTTAGCGGCGTTTGTTTGAATAAAACTTTTTCTCAACTCCACGCTATCGCCCATCAGCTTTGTAAATATCGCGTCTGCTCGCTCCGCATCTTCAATATTAACTTTTACTAAAGTCCGATTCTCCGGATTCATCGTTGTTTCCCATAATTGAGACGCGTCCATCTCGCCTAGGCCCTTAAATCGCTGCTGCGCCGTATAGCCCGCTTGCTTAAACCGCTCGGCACTCTCATCAATTTTTGTACCAGCAGCTTTACGCTCGTTAATTTTTACTGTCAGTATCTCCTCCAGAGCCGCTTCATCATAGACATAATCTATTTTACGATTACTACCAGTTCCTTTACTCAAACCAAACAAAGGCGGCTTCGCCAAATAGACATGCCCCGCTTCAATAACCTCGGACATATACCGGAAGAAAAACGTCATCAACAGCGTCGAAATATGCGCTCCATCAACATCAGCATCTGTCATAAAAATTATTTTATCGTAACGTATGCCTCTAATATCAAACTGGTCGCCGATACCGACACCCATAGCCTTAATTAGTGAAACGATTTCAGCGTTAGCAAACATTTTATCAAATCTTGCCCGCTCAGTATTTAGCACCTTACCGCGCAGAGGCAAAATTGCTTGAATAGTCGAATCGCGGCCATCTTTAGCCGAACCAGCCGCCGAATTACCCTCGACGATAAACAGCTCGCAGTCTTTCCGATTACGCGACGAGCAGTCGGTTAGTTTAGAAGGCAAGTTCAGACCCTCAAACGCTCCTTTACGAATCACATTATCCCGCGCCGCTCGTGCCGCCTTGCGCGCCCGCGCTGCCAAAGTTGCCTTGCCGACCACTTTCTTAGCGGTCGCTGGGTTTTCTTCCAAATAATATGCAAAATATTCGCTCATTACTTGATCAACATAGCGGCGCATTTCCGGATTACCGAGCTTATTCTTCGTTTGGCCTTCAAACTGCGGATCTGGCAATTTAACCAGAATAACCGCTGTCAAACCTTCGCGGATATCATCGCCAGTCAAATTATCTTCTTTTTCTTTCAATAAACCATTTTTACGCGCATAGTCATTGATGACCCTCGTCAAAGCCGCCCGGAAACCAACCAAATGCGTACCGCCATCCGGAGTCAACACGTTATTAGCAAACGGCTTAACAGTCTCCGCATACGTATCATTATATTGTACGGCAATTTCCACCATACAATCTTCAACTTGCTTTTCTACATAAAAAATATCATCAGATAGTACATCTTTACCGATATTCAAATTTTTAACATAGCTCTGAATGCCACCCTCAAAGTAAAATGCCTTGCGATCTCCTGTACGCTCATCAACAACGGAAGTATATACACCCTTAGTCAGATATGCCTGATGGCGCAGATAATTGACGACCCACTTATAATCGAAATTAACCGTTTCCTTAAAAATAGTAGGATCGGGATAAAATGTAATTGTCGTGCCAGTCGTTTCAGACTTGCCAACTGCTTTTATATCAGCTTGCGGAACACCTGTCGCGTATTCCTGGCGGTATACTTTACCGTTCTTGCGCACCTCAGCAATCATTTTAGTCGAAAGCGCATTAACAACGCTAGACCCAACACCATGCAATCCAGACGATACCTTATAGCCGCCGCCGCCGAACTTACCGCCAGCATGTAAAATCGTTAGAACTGTCTCCAATGTGCTCTTACCTGTTTTTGGATGTTTATCAACCGGGATACCGCGCCCATCATCAGCAACTCGAACACCGCCGTCCTTAAGCAAAGTAACCTCAACCCTGGTCGCGTAACCAGCAATCGCCTCGTCAATACAGTTATCAGCAATCTCCTTAATAAGATGATGCACGCCGTCATAACCAGTGCTGCCGATATACATGCCCGGACGCTTACGAACTGGCTCCAGTCCTTCCAAAACCTGGATCTGCGAGCCATCATAAACCTGTCCTTTTGTTTGTTTAGCCATATTATTCCCTCGCTATTTCTGAATTATCAGCTCTTTTTCAACTTCTTTATTATACACCAAAATAGATTTCTTCTCAAATTGTTTACTTTATCATAAAGATTATGTTAAACTACATGCAGAGTTTATATAAAAATCAAAAAGAGGTTTAAATGTTCAAAAAAATAATCTCACGAATACCATATAGCCCTTCAATGATTCACAATCTGGGGTTTTATGCTGGGCGCTTACGCAAAGAAGAAGCCACTAGAAAAATCGGGCTAGTTTTAACAGCCCTAGCTTTGGTCGTTCAAGCATTTACCGTATTCTCGCCGCCGGAGTCTGCCAATGCCGCTGATTCAAGCGACCTTATTTACGGCGGAATTTCCAACGGATCACAACTTATGGCGCATTACGACGCTAACACTAATAATATTCGTGATTTATATAACCATCTGGGAATCAGCCGGGCTGAGCTGGCAAGTGCTACCAGCAATCTCCAAACGTTAAGCAGTAACATAGGAAGTTACTCTTGGGGATTAACTCCTCATTTTGGCGCAGCCAAGGGCGAAGGTTCTTACGTTGTTAAGACTTCTCAAGGAAGCGCCAGGACATTTTACTACCGCCCGCACAATTTATGGGGCAACTTTACATATAAAGCATTCGTAGGACAATCAGCAGGAGTGGGCTGGTTTGCCATTATGCTCAATTGCGGTAATCTCATCTTAAAAATTACGCCACCGCCTCACAAATGCCCTCCTGGGCAAGTCGGCACATACCCAAACTGCTCGACGCCGCCGTGCCCGCAAAACGCCAAGTTGGCAAAGAACGATCCGAAATGCCAGCCTTGCCCTGGCGACGCCACGCTTCTAATCAGCGACAGTAAATGTGCAGCCTCTTTTATTCAGTCAAAAACCGCGGTCAATTTAACGCAAAATAACGCGAATGCCGATTCAACCGCTGCAAAATCAGGAGATAGAATCACCTATACTTTATCTGTTAAAAACGGAGGGCTTAAGGAAGAGGAGTTTATATTTAAAGATTATGTTAGCGATGTCCTAGAGTACGCAGATATTTTCGACGCTGGCGGCGGAACTCTCTCAGACAATAAAGATGGTAGCGCTGGTAGTAATAATTCAAAAATATTAACTTGGCCAGCAGTAAAAATCAAACCCGGCGAAACCCAGAAAAGAAGCTTCACTATTCAAATTAAAAACACCCTGCCAGCGATGGCTTCTGGAAAAAGCAACCCGACATCATACGACTGTAAAATTGACAATACCTTCGGTAATACGATTAGCACGAAAATAGAATGCCCTACTCCTAAGGTTGTCGAAAAAACCGTTGCCGAACTGCCAAAGACCGGGCCAGGCGCAAATATGACATTCGCAGGAATTATAGCAGCTGTAGTTGTATATTTTTACGCTCGCTCTCGACAACTGAGCAAAGAAGTAAAGATTATCCGGCATGATATGTCTGCCGGCACAATTTAGGAGAGACAAATGACAGAAAAACTAAAAAGTACTATAGAAAATACTGGCGAGGTATTAGAATCAGCAAGAGAGCAGCTTACCGACAACATAGAAAACAAATTAGAACGTGCTAGAAACGAAAAAGAAAAATCCGCAGAAAGCAAAGAAGATATAAGGAACGAAGCTCTAGAAATAGCCAGCCAGCACGAAGCAGCGCAGGAAAAGAAAGCCAGGGAGTCTAAAGAAAACAAGAAAGATCAGCCTTCCCTGACGAAAGCCGACGTCGAAGCTTCTTATAAAAAGACCCTGGACAATGTCCAGAAACAATTACCCGCACTTTCGCGCGCTTTCAGTAAGGTTATTCATAATTCGGCAGTTGAAAAAACAAGCGACGCCATTGGTAACACTATAGCCAGACCTAATTTAATAATTGCTGGCGCCTTGGGAGCAATCGCTTCAATAATTGTTTACCTAATTGCTAAAAAATACGGCTATGTCTTATCCGGTTCAGAGACTATTGTACTTTTCGCAGCCGGATGGTGTATTGGCGCAATCATTGAGTACGGACGAGTTGGCTTAATTAACAAACAAAAAAGATAAACCAGCCGATAATCGACTAATACTAGACTTTGAAATATTAAAAGTAATCGTTTATTCTGCCTGCGTTAAAAATCGTACGCTACGGCAAACTCTATTAGTATTCATTACCTTAATTTAATAGACACTTCTGTGTCGTCGGCATCGTTATCGCGTAAATCTAACCTGTTAACAACTGGCGGACTTTGAGGAGTTTTAGCCAGGCTAATACTGTCGTTTTCTTGACTGTTTGCAGCGATATTATTAGAACTTGCAATTGGCTGCTGCTGTATTGACGTCGAAGCGGACGCATTATTATACTGCGAAACATTACTGCGTATCGCTTGCGGACTATTATTAATAGTACCAATACCAGCAGGAGAAACCGGAGAGGAAGTAGACGGTGATAAAGAAGTTGGCGCTGATGAAAGCGGTGGCATTGCTGCTGCAGAGTTCATATTGGAAGCCGCGACAGGTGCAGCAGATGGGGTAGCAGCCCCCACTGGCTTAGCGGCAGTACCCGCATAAGCAGGACGAGAAGGAGCTGCCGGTCTTCCGCCCAATTGCTGTCTTTTCGCCAACCACTCATCCAAAAACGACGATCCGCCAGATTTTGCCACGCCCGCAGAAGCTGGCACTCCGCCTGGACGACCGGCCTGCGGTGCTACGGGTTTATTTGGCTTGCTGTCTTTCAATCTGTCGAATATTTCTTTTTCTACAACCGCCCGTGGCTTACCGTACTTAGCCGACGACAATCTCACTAAGGCGTCTCTCAACTGCGTGTTCACCTGCCCCATCGGCGGAATCCAATTCATGCTAAATGGCGCCGACGGCACATTGTTTATCATCACTGAAGTGATAGACTGAAAATTCGGCAACTTTGCCAAATCATCGACATCAAATGTCGGCTGGAACTTCTTAACCATCAATTCTGCGTCAGTAATACCGATTCGCCCGGAAATTACCGTACCAACGTTACCGATAATCGCCTCGCGAATCTTATCGGTAAGCTGCGTCATAAACTGGTTGCCCATGATCAAACTCAGTTTATATTTTCGCGCCTCAGACAAAATTGACTCAAAACTATCCGTCGCAAAGTTTTGAAACTCGTCTACATACAAAGAGAAATCAACTCGTTGGTCTTCTGGAATGTCTGCCCGAGCCATTGCTGCCGCCTGAAATTTCATCACAAATATAATACCCAGCAGCCTTGAATTTAACTCTCCCATCTTACCTTTTGATAAGTTAACCAGCAAAATTTTATTATTATCCATAATATCGCGCAAATTAAACCCAGACTTCGTCTGACCGATAATATTACGCATAGCATCATTGGAAATAAATGGACCAAACTTTGCTACCACCCAAGAAACAACTTCGCCGGCCTCGTTTGAACGCTGAGATGCTGGAAATTCTTTCGTCCAAAAATCAATCACCTGCTGATCTTTAACATATTTCAACTTACTTTTTACGAATTCTGGATCAATCAAACACTTTGGCACATCGATAAACGTTCCGCCTTCCGGATCCGCCATCAGCAGCAAGGCACAGTTTCTAAAAATATGCTCCAAACGCGGACCAACAATACCTGTATGACCTGGGTCATACAAACCGTACAACATATTTATGGCCTCTTGCACTAAGAAGTCCTTTTGATCTGGTGTGTCGTATTCAAACATATTAAGCCCGATCGGATTGGTCATATCTGCCGGGTTAAAATAAATAATATCTTCAACTCGTTCTTTCGGAACCTTACCCAGCAAGGACTCGACCAAGTCGCCATGTGGATCAATAAACGCGAACCCGCGCCCATCCATCATGTCTTGATAAGCCATATTTTCCTGCAACACCGACTTACCAACACCCGTCTGTCCAATGATATAAACGTGGCGTCGGCGGTCTTTTGTGCCAATTCTAATAGGCTTCCTTGTCCCCCGGAATTCGTTATAACCGATCAATAACCCTTCATCCAAAACATCAGTCGGTCCATCTACCTGTTTTGACATTTGCCGCTTAACTTGCGATGTAGGAATTGCACCAGCTCCTGGCAAATGAAACAGTGTAGCCATTTCTACGCTATTTAAAATATTACCGCGCACTTCCTGAGGAAAGAATCGCATAATGTACGCTGTGGTCATTTCTTCGACATTCCTCGTTAACGAGAACTTAAACCCGTTATTTCGCGGCGAATCAAACAGTGAAAATGCGGCAATGATATTCTTTAAGAGTGCCTGCGATCTGGCTGCTGTATTTGAGGAGATGACTACGCGAATCAAAACTTCATAAGCCGGATAACGCGCCTTTTCGCTAATTGCATCAACCTCCGCCTGCTCTAGCGCCGTAAGCTGCTTGTCTTCAGGCTTGCTGTCTTTTTCTTTGTCTGACTCTGGCGGCTTCCACAATGCCTCCATAATTTCCCCAACCGCTGCTCCGCCGGCCGCCAAACCAGTTTTTTTACCTTTATTTTTTTTCATATTATCAATATGAGATTCCGAAGACTTTGACCAGCCTTCGCGCGCTGGCCGTATTAAAAACTGCACGCCGATACCATCATCCTTAGTCGCCGACGACAAAGCATTCAATAAAGCCCGCGATGCATCTCGCTTTGACTCCTGATAGGTAGCGATCGGATAGACAAACGATTTTCTTAAATTAAACTCACCCCCGATAGTACCGCTCATTTTGACGACTTTACTAAATATGTTGGTATCAGTCACTTCTTCAAGCCTAGCCGACGGATAAGCTGCCGCTACTGCCTGGCGAATCACGTCAACTAAAACGAGAGGCACCACAGCATAGTAATGCACCAGTCCTCCATGAGCCACTACCTCAAACGACATATGCCGCTGACCATACACTTTACTCTTAAATCCCTTAGTGGCTGTACTGGATACAATATTATACATAACCTGCGCCTGAGATAATATCTCTTCTGTCAGATCTCTCTCATCACGATTAGAATTATCAATATCTTCGCTAGACGGCGGCAGATGAATAAGCAGCGGCACCATCTTCAGTCCGCGTTCATAATTTTTCGCCTCTCGAAGCATTTTACGATACTGAAACACGACCACTGTAACACCAACGGCTATAATAATAGTCACTATAAAGCTTATAATTAAAGGTCCAGCACCCATAAAACCCTACCCATTATTTTGGTTTTGACCCAATACTTTATTATATCTCTTTTTCAAATAATCAGCTTGCAGTTGCGCAATCACCCTGCTGCGCTCGTATGGATCATCCCTAGTTAATGTAATTATCTTCTTTAGTTTTTCAACCCACTCTTTTTCAATAAGATCTTCGTCCGCAGCCGTCAATGGAGTGTCATCGTCCGACGCCACTGTCTGCGTATCATCTTGCACAGGCTGAGAAACAGTAACTACCGGCAAGGCCGTGGGAATAACTGGCTGCTGCTGTGCTACACCAGGATCGGGTCCAGCTTCAACGCCTGTTTGAATTTCTGGAGTTTGAGGCGCCTGCTCTGAGATATGCTCAATACTGCCCGGTATTTGCGGCGGCGCTTCAACACTTTGCCTGACTTGCGGCAATTCTGGATTCATATCTTTATTGTATCATGCCACCGCTTAAAAACATATGGACACTAGTATCTTTTATATACATAAAAGCAGGCTAGCACCTCAAATAACAACAGTAGAATAATCTCAAACAACCCTGCACCGCCGACAGATTGCATTCCTATGTAAATAACCGGCACTAAAGCAACAACCGTAGAATAATAATAGCTCTTGTTATTGCTTGACATATTAGTTAGTTGTATTTGGTTTTTTTCTCTGACAAACCTAGCTGTTATCCTTTGCACCAATACTATAAGTACAAAAAATAAACACACAAAAAATAAATATGCACAAGCAAAAAAAGCCAAAACCCCCAACGGTCCTACCGCAGTTGGATTGGTCATACTTAAAATCAGCGCGGCTATAATCGCCATAGACACGCCAACCGTTACAGCTACTTTAATCCCCATACTCACAATTATACCAAGAGAGCCCGAGCGATAACTTCGCTAAAGCAAATGCAACCATCCGCCGCTTTAAAAATAACTATTGGGCGCGGGCATTCTCGCTATGCTCCATTACCGCTCAAGGCAGTTGACCGCTCCTTATTAAAGGAGCACGTCCTTGTATGGCGTTCCTCATACGCATCCAGTATTTTCATTACCAAAACACTCTGATAAGGATTAACTGGATGCATACGGTACTATCTCCATACGCGCTTGACGCCAACCAAATGTTGGCGAAGCTTCGGTCATGCCATCATAGACTCAAGCAACTATTGTTTTGTTGCGAATCCAAACGATGCCGTGACCGAGTTTCCGTCAAATCTTTTGCGCGGCTATGCGCAAAGACGCCAAGCTTCTGACTAAAATTGTTAATGTATTTTTGCTTTTTGTTTTTGTAAAAGCTTACGTTTATACTAGCACACTCAAACCATTTAGTCAATAGCTTCGACGTGTAACTTAAGCTAATTATTTGTGTTATTATGAGCCTTCGTCATGCTTCTAAAAGGAGAAAATATCCTGCCGCCCCAGTAGTGCCCAGCGTCCTCTAGCCCAGAATCCAATCCACTATTTTACATGTAGTATTTTTTACCTAGACTTTTTATAAAAATATTGTTGACATAAGCGTTTTTGTGCTATATTATAGGGGTAGCTTCTGAATAAAAAAATTATACAGAAGCCAAAAATAAACAGAACTCGTAAAACTCCACTTTTGAAAACAACCACTACTCGCAGGTGGTTGTTTTTTTGAAATCTACACACCCATCCGCTGCCATAATTTACCAAATAAAAAACCAGTCTCTTGGCTGGATTTGACATATGTGGTGGAGCTGCCGGGTACTGCCCCCGGGTCCAACTGGTATCATGATATTCGTCTACGAACATAGGCTCATTTAAAAATTTTATAACGTCGCTTGGCTAAAAAATGAGTCGAAAAAACCAAATTTCGTTACGCGGAAAAAGTCCCACATGTCCGCCGCTTCCGAACATACAGCAAGCAACATATATATGACACCCTACGCATCGGCTGTTGCCACAACGCGAGGATGATCGCTAAAAACTAAGCAGCGATAGCGACCGGCTGAGCAACTTTGAACGAATCAAAGAATGCAGCAACACGATCTTTCAAAGATGTTCTTGCATCTAAAATCATACGTTACGCGTATCGTCGGCTCGCAGAATATCTTGATAAAGTCCAATTGTCGAAAGCTATATCAGCCCCGCACATCTCCCCACTATTATAGCACGCTATATTTTAAAAGACTAAGCATGTATGGTTTAATAAAATCATGGTAAGTAAAGTACAGTCAGCCACTCCATACGGATTTCACGGTCAAATGATTGACATTGAAGGAGACATATCACGAGGCTTACCTGGAATGCAAATAGTTGGACTTGGCAATAAAGCAATTGACGAATCTCGCGACCGAGTGCGCGGCGCTATCAAAAACTCATCCTTAGATTTTCCAAAAGGTAAAATAGTCATAAACCTAGCACCAGCCGAACTGCCTAAAGATGGGTCTCAGTTTGACTTGCCAATAGCCTTAACTATTCTATGTTTAGGCGGACTGTTGTCTCAAAACGACTTAGACGGCGCCCTGTTTGCTGGCGAGCTGGCTCTGGATGGTAGTCTACGACCTATCAGGTCTGCCATCATCACGGCTGAAATCGCTAAAAAACACGAAATTCATACTGTGTATGTTCCGTCTCAAAATGCCAATCAAGCAGCTCTGGTTTCAGGAGTAGAAATAATACCCGTAGATAATCTAAAATCGTTATTTCTTCATCTAAAAAAAGAAAAGGTCATACAACCCGTCAGCAAAACTAAACTTAGCCACTCAAAAACACCAAAAGACAATATATCCCTTGATCACATATACGGACAAGAGCAAGCTAAACGAGCAATCCAAATAGCAGTAGCCGGAAGACATAATCTGCTTCTTTCCGGGCCGCCAGGGTCAGGTAAGACTATGCTCGCCCGCGCATTAAAAAATTTACTACCGCCTCTCAATCAGGATGAGATTATTGAAGTAACTAAATTGCACAACCTTGGAGATCGTAACATTACAAATAACACCATCACCGAACGGCCCTTTAGGTCGCCGCATCACACTGCCAGTCGAACTTCCATCATCGGCGGCGGATCCAGAATACAACCCGGAGAGATTAGTCTCGCTCATCGCGGCGTTCTGTTTTTGGACGAATTCCTGGAGTATCCGCGATCAATACTCGAATCGCTGCGACAACCACTTGAAGACCGCGAAATAACCATTAGCCGTGCAAAAGGAAAATTTAAATTCCCTGCAGACTTTATACTTATCGCCACAATGAACCCATGTCCCTGCGGATTCTTAGGCGATACAGAAAAGCAATGCACCTGCTCTCAGTCCCAAATACTAAACTACCAGAAAAAACTATCCGGACCACTACTGGATAGAATTGATCTTACCGTATCCGTATCCAGAGTTCCTCATGAGCAATTAGCGATAAAAAATCTGTCGTTAAAATCACAACATACCAATATTCAATCTTTAATAAATAAGGCACACAATCTCCAACACCTCCGTTATAATTGTAGTACTAGCTACAACAGTAGCATAAATAATACTGATGTTGATAAATATACATCACTATCAAATAAAGCTCAATCTTTTCTCATTTCGGCAAGTAAAAAACTAGATTTGAGCGCCCGCAGCTATTTCAAAACTATCAAGGTCGCTAGAACCATTGCCGACCTGGAAGGCAGCCGCACTATTGAAGTCCCCCATGTCGCCGAAAGTCTTCAGTATCGCCAAATCGCTGCGAATTGAATAAGACATATTGAAAAGGCTCTCCATCTCTGTTACAATGACCAGTGGAATTAATCTAAAAATTGCTTCAAAGGAGAGCTGAAGATCACTAAATCAATTCGTATCAACGGAGAAATCCGTGCCCGAGAACTGCGGGTCGTCGGCTCAGATGGCGAACAGCTCGGAATTATGCCGCTTCGCGACGCGCTTCGTGCGGCCGAAGAAGCTGGACTAGACCTTGTTGAAATTTCACCAAATGCCAATCCGCCTGTTGCTAAGGTCATCGACTGGGGTAAGTACCAGTATCAAAAGATGAAAGATCAGCAAAGAAATCGACGTTCGGCAAAATCTGGCGACTTGAAACAAATGCGCTTTGGACTGAAGATTGGCGCTGGCGATCTGGAAGTCAAGCTAAAGAAGATTCGTAAATTCCTGGAAGGCGGACATAAAGTGCGCATACAGGTTGTTTACAAAGGTCGCGAGATGGCACACAAAGAGATAGGCTATGAGTTGATCAACAAAATCATGGGACATCTCGAAGAAGAAGCAATATTAGAGCAAAAACCTCAGATGGCTGGTCGCAATCTGAGCGTAGTAATAAGGAGTAAATAATGCCGAAACTAAAGACCCACAAAGGTACTGCGAAGCGCATTAAGCTGACCAGCACCGGCAAATTGACTCGCCAACGCGCGTTTGGCGGTCACTTTCTGGCTAAAAAGTCAAAAAGTCGAAAGCGCGCTATCAATACAACAGCAAAAGTAACTGGCTCAATGGCAAAGAATGTCCGCCGAGCGATAGGAGCTTAATGACATCATGAGAGTAAAACGAGGAGTCGCTACCCGCGCAAAACATAAAAAGACGCTCAAATTAGCTAAGGGTATGCAGCACAATAGAACCCGCAGCTTCCGCCTAGCAAAGCAAGGCGTCATCCGGGCTTTACAGTATGCTTACCGCGATCGCCGCAATAAAAAACGCGATTTGCGCAGCTTATGGATCACCCGCATTAACGCCGCTGCTCGCCAGGAAGGTACGACATACGGCAAGCTAATTGCAGGATTGAAAGCGAACAATATCGCGCTTGATCGGAAAGTATTAGCAGAACTGGCAGTAAATGAGCCAAAGGCTTTCGCGGACATCGTAAAAGCAGCTTCGTAATTACCCAAGTGTACCAATAAAATAACCCTGACTACCCAGTAATCAGGGTTATTTTACGTTGCAGCCTGCCTATAAGCCGGGTTTTGTCGAGAACGATCATCTATCTAGTTTGCTTGTTGCCAAGCAAATCAAGCGGTTATCGATTTACAAGCGGATCACTTCTAGCGTAAATCTCCTTGCAGCCAGCAGGGTTTACCTCTTGCCTGCGTCACCGCAGACAACTGCGAGCTCTTACCTCGCTCGTTTCACCTTTTCCTTAGTATTTTAATTAAACACTAAGGTAGTTTCGTTTCTGTGGCACTTTCCCTAGGGTTGCCCCCGGTCGCCGTTAGCGACTGCCGTATCCTTCGCTGCCCGGACTTTCCTCTTAGCGCAGCACGCGCCAAGCGACCGCTCAGCAGACTAC
>CAUPXR010000006.1:0-15565 GCA_963515225.1 uncultured Candidatus Saccharibacteria bacterium
AGGTAAAACCGGCTATTCAACGGGGCAGAAGGAGCTGGATAAACTGCGCGGACAGCACCCAATTATTGAGCTGATTGAGCGGTATCGGGAGCTGACTAAATTGATCAGCACTTATATTGAGGCACTGCCGAAGTTGGTGGCCGAGGACGGTCGGATTCACACCACGTTTAACCAAGACGTCACCAGCACTGGTCGGCTGAGTAGCACAAATCCCAACCTGCAGAACATTCCCGTGCGAACGGAATTGGGTCGGAAAATTCGCCAGGCGTTTGTGCCGAGCCAGGGCAAGGTATTTGTTGGCGCGGATTATTCACAATTTGAACTGCGACTGGCGGCGGTATTGGCGGGCGATGAGCAGCTGACCCGGGATTTTAATAGCGACGTCGATATTCATACCAAGACGGCAGCCGAGACTTATGGCGTGCCGATGGCCGAAGTGACGAAATTACAGCGCCGCGCGGCTAAGGTGATCAACTTTGGGGTTTTATACGGCATGAGCCCGCACGGCTTGGCGGCAGCCACGGGCATGACCTTTACTGAGGCAAAAAAATTTATCGAACACTATTTTGCGGTGCGCCAGCCAATCCGCCAGTATCTGGATACAATTTTAGTTCAAGCGCGCGAACAAGGATTTGTCGAGACTTATTTTGGCCGGCGGCGGCCCACACCAGACGTTAAGTCGAGCAATTTTATGGTGCGTTCGGCGGCCGAGCGGGCAGCGATGAACATGCCAATCCAGGGTACGGAAGCGGATTTGATGAAACTGGCGATGATTCGGCTGGAGGATAAATTAGCCGGGTTGGCCGAGCCGGTTCTGCAGGTTCATGACTCGATTTTGGTGGAATGTGCGCCGGAAGACGCTGAGCGAGTTGGCGAAATCATGCGCACGGAAATGGAAGGTATTTGCCCGGAGTTGCCAATTCGATTGAAGGTTGATGTGAAAACAGGCAAAAACTGGGAGGAGACATAATATGACCGAGCAGTTATTTCAAATCGGAATAAAAGCCATTATCCGAAATGATGAAAATCAAATTTTGCTGCTCAAAAATAAGGACTATTGGGATATTCCAGGCGGTAGAATGGATCAAGGCGAGGATATAGAAGCTGCACTTTTGCGTGAACTAAACGAAGAGATTGGCGTTGATCGCGTTGTCGGAAAGCAGCTTTGGAATGTGGCAAGAGCGGTTAAGCAGCTATCGTATGGTAATATGATGACGAGCCTGATGTTGATTGTCTACCGCGTGCAGCTGCCAGCAGACCAAATCCCTCATTCATGCGAGCCGGGTACTACGCTTCATTGGGTGAGCCCCGAAGAAGCGGCCGATCGTTTGAAAAATAAGTATCCTGGTTCGTTTTGCCAAGCAATAGCACAGCTTTCCTAGGTCAAGTCAGGTAACTAGCGCAAAAAATCTAATATTATGGTATAATCACCCCATGAAATATGCTCAACCACGAAACTCAATCTCTCGCTTCATCCCGATTCTACTAGTTATTATCATTACTATTGTGGCGGTCGCGGCGGTTATCGCTATCGGCCGGGCGCTGTTTGGCGATGGCGGATCTCCTAATAACCCCCAGCCAAATCCAAACATTGAGGACGCAAAAACCGCTTTATTGTCAACTGGCGTCGACCGATCGGTGCGCTTGACGGTGCGCGGTCCAATTGTGGCGAACGAGAATTTTCGTTCGTATAGCATTACTATCACGCCGGATTCGCGCGAAATGATAACGTATGAGGGTTATCTGGATAATCAAATTGACCGGAAAAGGTTAGATAATAATACGAAAGCATATACGGAACTGGTTTATGCGCTGGATAAACGTAAAATGATGGATGGCAAGGATTTGACTGACGAGCAAAACGATTTGCGCGGTATCTGTGCCAGCGGCAAGATTTATAAATTTGAAACCATAAAAAATAATTCGGTTGTCAAGAGCTTATGGACGTCAGATTGCAGCGGATCCAAGGGCTCGGCGCAGGCAAATGTTAATGAAATTTTGGACATGTTTCTGAAGCAAATCCCCGATGGTAAAAAGATGGCAAGCGGCATTGGTTTAGGCCAAGACGAATCGCCGTTTAGGCTGTAATAATTATGCCGGAACTTCCCGAAGTCGAGACGGTTCGCCGCGGTTTGGCAGAGCTGTTGCCAGGTCGAGTGGTGGCGCGAGTGGTAGTGTTTGACTCGCCGAAAAGTTTTCCGAATGCGCCGGCTGATGTCGAACAATTTTTATATGGCGCGTGCGTAACGGCGGTGCGGCGGCGGGCAAAGGTGCTGATGATTGATCTGGATACGCGCTATTCGCTGGTGGTACATTTGAAGATGACAGGGCAGTTGGTATTTCGTCAAAGCTCTTGCTATAGCGTTCGGGTATCCCCAAAAAAATCTCGGGACCCACGTAAAGTTGCCCAAGATTTTTCTGCGGATACCGCTCGCGAAATCGACGACTTTGCTGGCGGCCATCCGAACGATAGCTTAATTGGTGCGCTGCCAGATCGGTCGACGCGGGTGCAGATTGATTTTGTGGACGGGTCGCGGTTGTTTTTTAACGATCAACGTAAGTTTGGTTGGGTAAAATTGCTGCCGACTGATGAAGTAAAAAACCTGCCATTCATGCAAAAAGTCGGCCCAGAACCGCTTGATCCTCAGACGCGCGCCGAGGATTTCATCCAGCGGATTCGTCGCCGCCAAAATTCGATGATCAAACCAGCGTTTCTTGACCAGGCGGTGATCGCTGGGGTTGGTAATATTTATGCTGACGAGGCGTTGTGGGCGGCACGTATTCATCCGCAAACGCGGGTAAAAAATATCAGCGATCAGCAGTTGAATACATTATTTAATGAGTTGCGGCAAATCTTGCAATTGAGTATCGATCAGGGCGGCTCGACTGATAGGAATTACGTTGATGCCGAGGGCCGAAAAGGGAATTATTTGGCGTTTGCTCATGTGTTTCGCCGCGAAGGCCAGGCCTGTCGCCGCCATCCCGACCAAGAAATCATCAAGCTAAAAGTCGGCGGCCGCGGTACGCATATTTGTCCGGTCTGCCAGAAGTCGCCGAAGTTTGACAAATAGTTATTTATTATATATAGTTTGATAGATAGAATTTATGAATATGTGTTAAAACGTAACGCAAAATACAGATAGGCAGGAGAGATGAGTGATCACAATCAAGAAATTGTTGCAGGTAAAACCGACGGTTCAACTGGTGGGTGTAGTGATAATCCGTGGGATGGTTTGTTAGACCAGCTTAATGAAGGGGATAGAGAACGAGACTTGTACGATGATATTTTTTCTGATTTTCAACAGCAATTAGAAAAGCGTGAGACATACATAAAAGAGGAACTTCTTGCTCATCTTAAAGTGGCGAAGCGTGAGATAATACGCCTTGGCTGGCAAGAAGACCCAAACCGGCTTATTCTTTATCCGGGCAGCAATTCTGACAGGACGATGACTGAGGTGTTTGGCAATCAAGTTGTTCATATTGATCCGGATGACAAAGCCTTGGCGCTGCTACAAAAGAAGGGTTTTCGTACAAAACAAATGACAATTGAAGACTATATTGCTAATATGCCTGACAGGGAGAAAATTGGCATGATACTTTCGTACAATGCAGGTCTGGTGCCTGATTCGGCGCTGGAACGCCTGCAGGAGGGCGGTATTATATTGGCAAATAACTGGCATGGTTCAGCGGATGATTTGCATAGCAAGAAAGGGCTTGAGTTAATCGGCGCGGTTGTACAAGATACCGAAGATTTCGTTACCGTACAGGCAGCGGAAAGCTTGCTGGGCAAGGTGCAATATCTAGATAATGGTCCGAATGGTTATATTAATTACGATCCGACAGAAAAGCAATTAGAGCAAGCTCGTACGGGTGCGGGTATTGTTTTTGAAGAATATAGAAGCCCTGATTCGTTGTGGATATTTCGTAAGGAATCTGTTAAATCCGAATAAAACGCCGCTACGCTGCTTTCAGAAAGAAGTGCTGTTAATTCTTATCACGAGGCGGGTTTTATTAATATGCGGTATAATTATTGATAAATGTTATGCGTATTGTGCGGTGAAAATGAGTTTGATAAGCGTCAAAAGCTGGCGGCATTGATTGCTGGCGGTGCTGCGCCGGAACGTTATGACGGCGAGCAGCTGGACACGGCAAGTTTGCGCGATATTATGCAGGGACAATCGTTGTTTACACTGGAGCGTACAGTAATTATTTCGCAGCTGAGTGATAACGCTGCACTGTGGGCGGAATTACCAGAAATCACCGTTAGCAGTAGCACTGAGGTAATTTTGTTGGAGAATAAGTTGGATAAGCGCACGAAAACATACAAATGGCTGCGGAAAAATGCTGAAATTTACGAATTTACGCCGCTGAACGAACAGCAAAAACCGCGATTGGCGAAGTGGTGTGTCGACGAGGCAAGGAAACGGGGTTATACGCTGAGTGCGGTGCAGGCGGAAACGTTGATTGATCGGCTAGGTTACGATCAGTTACGTCTGAGCAATTTTATTGAACAGTTGTCTTTTACCGGGGAAATTACCGATGATTTGCTTGATAAACTAGCGCCTTTGGCAAAAACGGAAAGTGCTTTTGAACTGTTTACAGCAGCGCTGGCTGGAAATTCTAGCCGTATTCATGAAATTATTGCGTATTTGGAAGCTGAGGGCGGTACAGAAAGCGCATACCAAACAATGGGATTATTAGCGTCGCAGACGGTCAATTTGAATGCTTTAGTACTGTCTGGCAATGATAATGTATCTGTTGCAGCGGATTTTTCAACCAGTCCGTATGTTTTACAGAAATTATCTTCTTACGCTAATAAGATTGATTCCAGCCAGTTGGCGGTGATAAACAAAGCGTTGTTCTACGCGGATTTACAAATGAAAACAACCAGCGCTTCGCCGTGGCTATTGATAGAGGCGGCGCTGATTGAGATTGCTGCGGGGAGTAAAAATCTTGACTGAAGTCGCTAGTTGATTTTATGATATATCTATAAATAGCAGACTTAGGAAAAGGAGTTAAGCAATGCCAGGAATTGATGGAATGCCGCCAATGGGAGATGTTGGAGGGTGCTCGAGAAGAAATTTTTTGAAAGGAGCTGGATTTGTTGGTTTGTCTAGCTTCCTTGCTGCTTGCCATAGACAAGCCAACAAAGGAAGTGACGGCATGCCGCGGTCCGCGGATTACGGTCGCCGGGAACCGTCGCCGCTATCTATTGAGTTAACCGATGAAGAAAGAGGTGAAATTGATAGCTTAGCCCGCATGGCTGCCGCCTCTATTTTTGAACGTATTAAGAACAAGCCAAATCATTTGCAAGTATTTTCTCCTGAAGCTTGCGTTATGCTGCATATGTCTGACGATAGATACGAGTTTGAGGTGGATCAAAACGTAACAGGGTGTGAAAATGATCCAGATGTTGGTACGCGTATATGGGTAACGGTGAAATCTGGAGAATATCACAATTCTAACCAACCGTGTTCTGATGATCGAATTATGCTGGAATCTCCGAATATAATTGACGGCGACGGAACTGTTTCTTTGGAGGAAATAGGATTGCTGCTGCAGGATGATAAAACTAGAATAGCTAGATTACTAGCCTCAGACGGGGAGGTTATAAAACTTGTATTCGGCAAGCAGACGGTCTCAAACTACTGCCCAAATAAAGTTACAGCACAGCAAATCACCGACTATATTGAAAAGGTGTATGGCGCTTAAGGCGTGTAGCTAGACCAAGCGGATTAAGTTAAAAGCAATTATTTAGCCTTTAGCCGTTTCCAGCTTTACGCCGGCGTTTTTGGCAATTTTGCTTAAGGCGCTTTTACGGCGGGCGACGGTATTTTTCTTAAGCAAACCCTTTTTTACAGCGGTATCAAGCTCGCTTTGAGCGCTGGCCAGCGTTTTGGCGTTTGGGCTGGCATGGAAAGCTTTAATGGCGGTTTTAATATCTTTTTTAATGCCTATATTGCGTTCGCGGCGTTTGACGGTTTGTTTATCGCGTTTTATGGCGGATTTTATGATTGGCATGGTACTCCTTAAAAGTTAATTTAATCTCTAATTTTTTATTGCTAATCAGGAGGAATTATACAGAAAATAGCCAAAATTGTAAAGAGGCGGTAAAACTATTGACTTTATGGTAATGCTTATGGTATAGTGGAGGCAAGTCGTAGTTAGATAAAAAACAAAAAAATAGGAAAAAATATGGCTGATGGATCTTCAAAGCAGAGAATAATTGACAGCATCAAGGATGTTACCAATATTTTGGTGACGGTTAGCGCTAATCCGTCGGTTGATGAACTGTCGGCGGCGCTGGCGTTGACGATTTTCTTAAATAAGCTGGGTAAACATGCCACGGCGGTGTTCAGCGGCGAAGTACCGCCAGCGATTTCGTTTTTAAATCCAGATAAGACGTTTGAACAGACGGCGAATAGTTTGCGCGATTTTATTATTGCGCTGGATAAAGAAAAAGCTGATCATTTGCGGTATAAAGTGGTTGACGATGCGGTGAAAATTTTTATTACGCCGTACCGCACGACGATTTCCGAGAAGGATTTGGAATTTTCGCAGGGTGATTATAATGTTGAGCTGGTGGTGGCGTTGAATGTCGAGAATAGCGAGCGTATTGACGCTGCCTTGACAGCGCACGGTCGAATTTTACATGACGCGATTGTGGTAACTATGACAGCGGGCGGCGTTAAGAGCGGTTTGGGGTCGGTTGATTGGCATGAAGATAGCGCGAGTGGTGTCAGCGAGATGATGGTTGAGCTGATTAACGATCTGAGAACGCAAAGTGCAGCACTGGACGAGCAGATAGCGACGGCATTGTTAACTGGTATTGTGGCGGTGACGAATAGGTTTAGTAATAATTTGACGTCATCTAGGGTAATGACGGTTGCTGCAAATCTGATGGCGATTGGCGCCAATCAGCAGCTGGTGGCGATGAAGATAGCCGAAAGCGAGGCTAGGGCTGAGCGGCCGCAAGCCATAGAAGAAGCGAAGGACCGGAAAAAACCGGGCGCAGATAAGAAGAGCTCGGAAAGCGAACAGGCTAGAGCTGACGGCGCATTGTCGATTAACCATGAAAAAGAGGGCAGCTTAGACGAGGTTTCACATCAGACTATCCAAGAAAAACGGCATGAAGCGGCACAATCGGCGCAAACTAAGCTAGCTCATATTGAGATGGTAAATAATTCTGCCGTGCCAAGCCAGACAGATTCGACTGCTAGTAATGATGATAAAGAAGATGACGAGCCAGCTCCAGTAAAACCTCCAGAGATTAAGTTACCGCCAGTGCAGAGTAGCGTAAAAACTTCGACGCCTGAGCCGATAGGTAGTACGCCGTTGATGGGCGGCACATTGAATGCAACTACTGAGCAAGCGGCTAAGGATAAAGAAAGAGAATTGCAGAACAATCAGAATAAGACAATTTTGACGCATGGCGAGTATATTGGATCTAATGAGCCGTCATTTGGCGATACGCCGTTAAATGCCGCCATGGGCAAATCTGACGAGCCGCCGAAAATTGATCCGTTTGCAAATAACTCTTCGACGGCTGCTTTGCCTGGTATGGGAACGCCGGAAACTTCTCCAGCTTCTTCAGCGGACGAATCAATTATGGATGCGATCGCTAAAGACACAACGCAGCTAGCCGGTAAGTCAGCAGCGCCGGCTTCACCGGCAGTTAACGACCGCGAATCCGCTTTGGCGGCGGTTGATGCTGCGCTTTCTGCCGCTCCTCCAGCTGCGGCTGTAGCTTCGCCGGTGCAGCCTGCTCAGGGGCCAATGCAGAGTGCAAGTAAATCAGCGACACCGACACTAGCCGAGCTTGAAGCTGCTGCTCCAGCTTCATCTGCGCCAACACTGCCGCCAATGCCAGACTTTAGTACATTGCCGCCAATTCCGCCAGCGCTAACAGGAACGCCGGCTGGTTTGCCGCCAGTTCCGCCGCTGGGCGGCGGTATGCCTTCCGCTCCAGTAGCACCTGAACCTGCCGCCGCGCCGCAGAGTACAAGTTTTAATCCTTCGCAGTTTCAAATTCCAGGTCAGAAGTAGTTGATGGATGAAATATTGCTGATTGATAAGCCGGCGGGTATGACTAGCTTTGGCGTGGTGGCGCGCTTACGCCGTGTCTTGTCCAAGCAAGAGGGTAAGAAAGTAAAAGTCGGACATACTGGAACATTAGATCCGTTTGCAACTGGACTAATGATTATAGTTACGGGTCGGATGTGCCGCCGGGCTATGGAGTTTACTAAGTTGGATAAGTGGTATGAAGCGGAAATTATCCTTGGCACAGAATCGACGACTGGCGATCCGGAGGGAGAACTGTCCAGGATATCTGGTAAAAAACCAGATGAGGGCGAGATTAAACAAGTTCTCCAAAAGTTTACAGGTAAAATAGAGCAGACCCCGCCGGCGTTTAGCGCTGTAAAAGTTAATGGCCGGCGGGCATATCAATTGGCGCGGGCGGGTAAAAAGGTTGATATCCCCAAGCGGACAATAACTATTTATGCTTTAGAATTGTTAGGGTATGACTATCCAGTCTTGAAGTTACGGGCGCATGTTTCCAGTGGTACATATATACGCAGCTTGGCGGCGGATATTGGCAAAGAGTTAAAAACTGGCGCTTACTGCCAGAATTTACGGCGAATTAAAATCGCTGATTATGACGTGAAAAATGCTAAGGTGCTGGCGGATTTTGGAATTCTGTCGTGAAGTGGTATTATCAGGTTATGGGCAAATATAAGGGTTTTACGATAGTTGAAATATTAGTCGTCGTTACAGTTATTGCTATTCTGGCGACGATTTCGGTAGTTTCTTATACGGGCATGACCGAACGTGCCAGGGATTCTAAAATTCGTTCCGTTGTGAAGACGGCGGGCGATGCTCTGCAGTTGTATGAAACGAAAAATAATAGCTTGCCTTCAGGACAAGGGAAATTTAACCAGGCAAATAGCGTAGATTCTTTGGCGCCGCAGTATCTTCAGCGTGGATATAGGGATGATGCTGTAAGTAAAAATTCTTCTAATAAAGATGATATTTTTCTTTGGTATCAATGCAAAGATGGAAGCGGCGCAGTAACTGGCGTGGCGGTTTTTGCCTCGTTGAATAGTCCTACTAGCGACGAATCATCTCGAGTCGCTACGATAAAGGCTGATTGTCATATTGCTGCCAGCGTTCCTACTTCCGGTAATCCTGCGTATAATTACGCGCAGGTGTTCTAGGTTGCGTTTACAGGTTAGGCTTGGTATAATTACAGGGCTATGATTAGCAAAGATAATAAAGCGAAAGCAATTGCTTTGACTCAGGTCAATAAAAACGACGTCGGCAGTCCGCAGGCTCAGGTGTCGGTTTTAACGGCTCGTATCAAAGAGGTCACGGAGCATTTGAAGGCGAATAAGCACGACTTCATGGCGCGCCGCGGCTTAGTCCAAATGGTTGGTAAGCGCAAGCGTTTGCTGAAATATTTGGAGCGAACTGATTTTGAGAGTTACAAAGCAGTTGTTGCCAAGTTAGGTTTGCGTAAATAATTCCTATTTAGCAAACTAGACTGCTTAAACCCCTTTATCAGAAGGGGTTTTTGATTTATGGCTAATGTTTGGTTTGGCGATGATTACTTCGCGTCCGTCGTTGGCGCCGCCTAAAGTACAGGAATAGAGGGTTAGTTGCGGCTGGGCGGTTCGTTGCTCGATTTCTACTGCTTCCGGTTTAACGCTGCGTTTTTCGTTGATAAGGTACTCGTAGCGCTTGCCGTTATAATCAACGATGATTTTATCGCCGATATCCAGCCGGTTGATATTATAAAACGGCGACTTTCTGAGTGTTTGCTGCGGGGTCATGCCCATAATAAAACGGTGTGCTGATAGGACAAAATTGCCGCCGTCCTTCGGGTTGCCGTTCTCTGGCTTGCGCCACCAAGCACCATGTTCCATAACGCTGGCGGGGCCGGCAAGATATGGCAAATTAATATCAATTTTAGGGATATAAAGGCGATTTTCGGTGATGGTTTGAGTTTGGGCCAGGCGTCTCGTTGTAGAGTTGTTGGTTGTGTCAATAAATTGCGATTTAAAAAGCGGTGTTAATATCGTAAATAGCATATATCCACCCGCCAAAATCATAGACAGGGCTATGATGGCAGTAAGCAGACTTTTGGATTTGCGGGATTTATTATTGTTCAGCTTGAGGGACATAGATAAAGTATAACATGGTTGATGGAGGATGATTTTTCTGGCGGTTCAAAGGTTTGAGAGTTTTATATTTTGGCATGAAATTTGTTATAATATAGACAGTTATTGTTAACGAGGAAGTGATAGAGACGAGAATTTCCGGCGCGCGGCTTTGAATCGCCAAGCCTAGCCAAGACGAATTTTCATCCCTGTTACTTGCCGCGAAGAAAGGAGCTCTTTTATGAGTATTATTAACCCGAGCGGCAAGGAGATTTTTAGCGTTACCACCGAGCTTTGCGGCCGGCCGCTGACGCTGGAAGTTAACCGCGTCGGTTTTCGGACGACGGGCAGCGTGCTGGTGCGCTATGGCGATACGGTGGTTTTGGGCAGCGCGCAGGTGGGCAGCCGGCCAGTGCAGTTGGATTATTTCCCGCTGTCGATTGATTATGAAGAACGGTTTTATGCTGCCGGTAAAATTTCTGGTTCGCGGTTTATCAAGCGTGAAGGTCGGCCGAGTGACGAGGCGGTGCTGATCGGCCGGTTGATCGACCGTCCGATTCGGCCACTGTTTCCAAAGGGCTACCGCCAAGAAGTGCAGGTGGTGGCGACGGTGCTGAGCATGGATCCGGATTTCCGTCCGGACGTGGTGGCGATGATTGCGGCGTCGAGTGCCCTGATGCTGACCGGGACGCCGTTTGACGGGCCGGTGGCGGGCCTGCGGGTGGGCCGCGTGAATGGCGAATTTAAGGCCTTTTTGACGCCAGAGGAGCGTGAGCAATCTGATTTGGACCTAGTGGTGGCGGGTATTGAGAGCGGCATCACCATGGTGGAAGCCGGTGCGAAGGAAGTGTCAGAAGAGGTGATTGTCGATGCGATGGCCTGGGCGCACCAGATGATGCAGCCAGCGATTGCTTTGCAGCGAGAGTTGGCAGCTAAAGTGGCGCCAGCCGCGCAGGAATATGAATTAGTTTTACCTGATGAAGCAATTCAGCAGACGGCTGATGAGTGGGTTGACGGTAAATTAGGCGAGAAAATCCGCCGGCCGTATCCAGAGCGCAATGAGGTGGTTAATGAGATTCGCTGGGCATTCCACGAAGCGATGGCCGAAAAGCTGGGTTTGAGTGCTGAGGAATATAGCGAGATGCGCGACGAGTACGACGAGGCATTTACCTTGGCGCTGCATAAAGATGTTCGCCGCGGTATCGTCGAGGACGGCAAGCGCCCGGATGGCCGCGCTTTGACGGAAATCCGGCCTTTAAGTTCAGAGGTTGGTTTGCTGCCGCGAGCACACGGTTCGAGCTTGTTTACTCGCGGCGTGACGCAGGGTATGAATATTGTGACTTTAGCGCCGCTGAGCTACGCGCAGCTGGTTGATACCATGGAAGTCAACGACGGCGAGCGGCGCTACATGCATCATTACAATGCTCCGGGCTATACGGTTGGCGAGGTTAAGCGGATGGGCAGTCCAGGCCGGCGCGAAATTGGTCACGGCTACTTGGCGGAACGAGCCTTGACGCCAGTGCTGCCGAGTGAAGAAGACTTCCCGTACGCTATTCGCAGCGTCACTGAAATTATGAGTCAGAACGGTTCGACGTCGATGGCAGCGACCTGTTCAAGCTGTCTGGCGCTGATGGATGCTGGCGTGCCTCTCTCGGCGCCGGTTAGCGGCATTGCCATGGGTCTGATGATGGACGGTGATACGCCGTACGTGCTGAGCGACATTGCCGATGCTGAGGATTTTGCCGGCGATATGGACTTCAAGGTGACCGGTACCAGCAAAGGCATCACGGCACTGCAGATGGATATGAAGGTACATGGTTTGCCGGTGGCAGTGCTGCGCCAAGCGATTGAACAGAGTAAGGCTGGTCGGGCATTTATCCTTGATCATATGTTGAGTATTTTGCCAGCGCCGCGCGAAGCACTCAGCCCGTACGCACCGCGGATTGAAAAGCTAAAGATTGATCCGGATAAAATTGGCGCGGTCATCGGCAAAGGCGGCGAGGTGATTAACAAGATTACCAGCGAGACTGGTGCCGAGGTTGACATCAAGGAAGACGGCTTGATTACCATCGCCAGCCCGAACAGCGAATCAATTGAGAAGGCGCTCAACTGGATTAAAAGCCTGGTTGAAGAGCCAGAAGTCGGCAAAATCTATGAGGGAAAGGTGGTCAGTATCAAAGATTTCGGGGCATTCGTGAATATTTTGCCAGGGATTGACGGGATGGTGCATATCTCGAAGCTGGCCGATCACCGCGTGGCTAAGGTGACTGATGTGGTCAAGGAAGGACAAACCGTTCGCGTAAAAATCACCGGCATTGATGAGCGCGGTAAGATTAACTTGACGATGATCGGGCTGTAAATGATATACTAGAAGAAGTTAACGAGGAGGAGTATGGATAATAGTAATAACCAGCAGAAACAAGCACCAGTTCAGCCAGCGCCGCAGCCAATGTCTGGCCCTCAGCCACCGGCGCCTAATCAAGCACCAGCGCAGCCTGGTATGCCGCCGTATCAAATGCTGCCAAAGAAGAAACTAAGCAAAGGCGCATTGTGGGGTATCATCGGCGGATCAATCGGTTTGGTGGTCGTGGTTGTGGCGGTAGTTTTAGCGGTCATCTTTTTAAGCGGTCCAAGCAAGGAAGATTATAAAGATTTGGTGTCGATGATTAACGGCTTTGATCGGTCAGCTGTTTCTGGCGGTACGGGTTCAGACCCTGATGATTATAAAAAGAACCTTGATAAGACTATAGAAAAAGTTGACGAGTACCATAAAAAAATTGATTCACACAAAGCTCTTAAAGATAAAGAGTTAAAAACTGCCTATGATAAGTACATTGACGAATGGAATAAGAGTAAGAAACAGCTAGTAGAGTCTGCTGAAAGTATAAGTTCCTACAGAAGGTATGCAAAAGTGTGCAAAGCTTATGTAAGCGTGAGCTATACAACAAAAACTGGCGATGAGGTAGCAAAAGAATTTGATGAAAAAACGAAAGACTGTACTAAAACGCTGAAGGATATGGAAAAATCCAGCAACTCAAAGGTGTCAGAATTTGCTAAGAGCATGTCAGAATATTACTCGGCACTGAAGAAGTATTATGTAGACGTAGCGAAAAGATTTAGCAGCAAGGATACTTCATCGGCTTATCCGACATACCCGAAGTACCCAAGCACATCATCGCTTATTTCATCCATGTCAAAAAGTACTGATATGAAAGCGTTGGACGACTCATATAAAGAATTTAAGAATATCCTAGAGGAAAAAGCTAATAAATAGTAGTCAGTTTTAGCATGATTATTAAAAACGCCTCGCCAGACGGGGCGTTTTTTGGTATACTTTGGGTATAAAAAAACGAAAAAGGAGAATTCATGAACGAACAACCGCAACCGCCTCAAATACCATATCAGCCGGCGCCACCGCAAGGTCCGCCAACTCCATCTCAGCAGTATGGGCAGTCGCAGCAGCAATTGACGCCGCCGCAACCGATGCCTGGGCCTCAGCCGCCGATGCCTGGTCAAGTACCAATGCAGCCGATGATGCAGCAGCCAATGCCGCCATATCAAATGCCGCCAAAAGGAGTGAATAAGGGTCTATTATGGGGGATTATCGGCGGAGTCTTTGGACTTATTCTGATTATCGTAGCGATAGTCGTGTCCTTAATTATGTTCTCTGGTCCATCAGAAAATGATTATATGGAAGCGCAGAAAGTGCTGGATGAAGCACACCCCGCCTACTCAGATATTTCGGATAAAATATATGCTTTGTTTTCGTCGAGCGGAAAAGGAACAAGCAATTCGAGTGCTGTCGATTCGCTGAAAAAATCAAAACAGACGTTGGATGAAAAATTTGACAAACTTAGCAAGATGAAAGCGATTACCGGTGATAAAAAGGTAAAAGAAAAATGGGATAAATTAAATGCCAAGCGCGATAAGTTCAATAAAATGATTGATTTTTCAATTGAACTGAGCGAAAAAGTGTTGCCAACATATTTTAAGGTGTTACAGATTGATAGCTATTCAACGGTTTCAGATATCAATAGAATGATCACTGACATTGAGAATATCTCTATCAGCGATACCGATACGAAGCAAATGATGACAGAAGCGGCAAGTTATTTGAGAGCAGTAAGAGATTATGCGAATGCTAAAAGTTCAAGCAGCTACTCTTACGATTCAAATGCCTACGATAAATACATGGATGCTGCCGATAGGTTTGAAGCGGCGCATAAAAAATGGACCAATTCAGTCGACAAGCGGACTGATGAGGCGCAGATCAAGAATGAGGTAAACGATTTGATTGAAGAGTTGTCGCATAAAGGTAAAGATTCGTAAAAGGAAAACATGGCCGCCTCGCTTCAATTAGGGGCGGCTTTTATTGAGTTATGGATAAGCAAGCTGAATTAGGTGCATTGGCGGCAGAAATCATAGAAGCTGGGATTTGCCCGGAATTGGCGGCTCAAGCGACGCAGCTGGTGATGGGCGATGGTAATGCTGATGCTGATATCGTATTTATCGGCGAAGCACCGGGTAAGAACGAGGATTTGCAAGGTAAACCATTCGTCGGCGCAGCAGGGAAATTCCTCGACGAGATGCTGGCGGCAGCTGGTTTGCAGCGCCCGGACGTTTATATTACTAATATCGTTAAGTATCGGCCGCCAAATAATCGCGACCCGCTGCCAGAAGAGAAGCGTCAGTTTTGGCCGTATTTGATGCGGCAATTAGAAATTATCCAGCCAAAAGCGGTATTGACACTAGGGCGGCACAGCGGCGGCGGTTTTATCCCTGGATTAAGGATTAGCCAGGACCACGGCCGCCCGCGACGCGTGCGCTTGCATGAATTGGAATTCGTGGTGATCCCGCTGTATCATCCAGCAGCAGCGCTGTATAATGGCGGTATGCGCCAGACGTTGATTGACGATTTTATGCGGGCGGCGGCGTTCGTGCAGCAGAATAATCCTGAATCGTAAGGTTGGCACGCTGGCAACCTATAGATATCTGCTCAAAATCCGGGGCTTATTCCCAATCCGTTTATTAAACTCTTGCAAAAGCTAGTCTAGTGTAGTATAGTGGATAATCGATATCCACTATATCTAATTCATGAAAGGATTTTATGAAACTATCGGGAGCTGTTGAACAAGCATGTTGTATTATGGCAATTTTAGCTGATCCGCAGCGAAAAGCGCCGATGACCAACGATGCTTTGGCAGAAAAAATGGCAGTATCGCCGACGTACCTGAAGAAAATTAGTCGCAAGCTGGTGGTGGCGCGGTTGATTACTTCGACGCAGGGCGCTGGCGGCGGTTTCATTTTGGCGCGGGAAATGAGCCAAGTAACGCTGCATGACGTGGTGCTGGCAATCGAGGGCGAAGCGCCGTTTTTTCAGCCTCAAGGAATTGTCGAAAGAGTGTTTG
>CAUPXR010000007.1:0-15563 GCA_963515225.1 uncultured Candidatus Saccharibacteria bacterium
ACTGAGAACCTGTCGTGGCTAAAATCAACGTTCACCGCACCCGGCAACGTCATTGATATTCATCAAGCCGACGCCACCACCCACCGCTGGCCAAACAGCACGCACCTCGCTGCCGTCGTCTGCGAAACCTACCTCGGCCAACCCTTCTCCGCACCGCCCGCACCTCAAAAATTAGCAGAGGTTGCCGGCAACTGTAACCATATTATCACTGGCTTTCTCTCTAATATCCGCCTGCAGCTGGCACCAAACACGCCGCTGTGCATCGCCGTGCCAGCGTGGTACGACGCGTCCGGCTGGGCCACTCATTTACCGCTAATAAAAAATCTCCAAAAGCTCGGCTATTACCAGCTCAACCGCACACCGCTCATATATCGTCGCCCCGACCAAATCGTCGCCCGCGAACTGCTAGTCCTAAAGCCAATTGACAAAACCGCGCCTCAAGCTTGACAACTTAAGCCAAATTAGCTACACTGGTACAGATTGTTTATAAAAACTATTTTAAGGAGTTGCTATGTCAAAAGTTAAGGCTGGCGGTTCAGCCAGAAACACAAGGGACAGTGTTGGTCAGAGACTCGGCGTCAAGTGTTTTGGCGGTCAGAAAGTCAACGCTGGCCAGGTGTTAGTACGCCAAACAGGCGCAACTAAGATTGCTGGTAACGGCACGTATGTCAGTAAAAATTACACTATTCATGCCGCGAAAGCCGGTACAGTTAGCTTTAAGAAAGTCAAGAAAACCCGGTTCACCGGTAAAACCCAGCGGCGAACTCAGGTTTGCGTAGACTAGAAAACCATAAGGAATGATAGACGACCGGACGCGCAGTTCGGTCGTTTGTTATTTCACTCACTGAATTATAATCTCTTTAGTCTAGCGAAGAATCATCACCCTCTTCAGCCTGTTTACGCCTGTCTTGGCCCTGGCGGTCTCTTAGTTCTGCTACAAATCTAACCATTTCATCAACACGCTCTAATAATCTTGATAAATAGCCCCTATCAACATTCTCCCCGGATCGTACATTTGCAGCCAGCGATCTTATTATCAGCTGGACTTCGTTAACCGAATTGCCAAGTAAAGCTATTTCTTTCTGCGAAGTAGCACCCTCAAGCACCTGAGCTGCGTTGCCAACTTGATTAAGATTACCGTTAGCGAACGACAAACCTGCCTGAAAATCATCAGACGACACCTTTCCCGCCATATCTATACTTTGCATAGCCTTATTCAAGCCCTCTCTCGCCGACTGCGCTGCCTGTAAACAGTTGCCTATCAATTCCCTAAGCCGTTCGCTATTCATTTCCGGCTGCTGTTCATCGCCCTGCGTATTTGTTTCTGGCTGATCATTAGATTCGCCTGTTTTTACCGCTTTTTCAGGCGGCTGAGAGCTTGCATCTGGCGATTCTTTGCCTCCGCCCCTTAACGCTGCTAATAAATCAGCACGGGCTTTCTCTGGATCCTCTGGAATAGCAGTAGCCTCCTTTTTGCCAGCTCGAGCCAGCCTCGCTCGTAACGCCTCCGCAGGAGACAATGTCTTTGGAGGGCCGGAACTGTCCTGTGATGCAGCCTCCGATCTATCGCTTTCCGGAGACGCCACGCCAGATGCCTCCAAAGCCAAATTCCCCATACGACCCGAAACTACATCCCCATCTTCCCGCAACGCTTCCGGATTAACCGCCGGCAAACCATCAGCCTGAGATTCACCGTCTGCTGGATGTTCTGTTTTTGGTTCTGTTTCTGGTGTTTTTTGTTCTTGATAATCTCCAGCTATATAATGACCTGGAAACGCTTCTGTCATAACGCTAATTATAGCAAAACATAAGCGAAAAGTCAACTATAAAATAATAAAACTGAGACTACAGCAAATAAACAATCTGTGCACTTTCAACTAAAATCAAACGGCCTTCTCTCTATTGTTAAAACTCTCTTTATATAAACATCACCTTCTCTATCAAGCCCCAAAGCTCGTAACGCCGCCCAACGGTGCTGACCTAACTCTACATCGCCGTATCTCATAACAATCGGGTCATATTTAGGTCTTTTGAATGTGCCATCCAGCATAGCTAAAGCGAGTAGCGCGGACGCTTCGCGGCTTGAGACCTGAGGATATCCGATATAGTTTATATTTTTTTGCTCATCTATCATAACTCTATACGGTAAATACGAATCCTTCCCTAAGCGCGCTAACAAACATTTTCCCAACTCAACCCGCAACTCATTATTTGTCCGCACTAAACTATTTACATCTTCTTCGCGCCAAACCTCATCCGTTTTATATTTATCTATTATCTTTTTTATCTCTGAATCAGAAAACCGGTACGCTAAAACTGCATCGCTAAGACTTTCTTCGGTTACTTTCAGCCGTTTATCAAGATCATTGCCAAATCTATCTCGACCTTTCGGTGTTGGTACAGAAAAAATCGCTTCGTAGCGTAGCTGTTTTATACGTTCCTCTGCGTCTCTATCAGAGAGATTTTGAGAAGGGTTATAGTTCTCGAGGATATTCCAACTAGATCTTCCTTCTGCTTGTCTACTTGTATTCTCATAAGAAACCACTGTACCGTATTTTGAAGTATCCTTTATCGTCAGAACTCCATCCTCATCAACGGAAACACATAAATGCTGGCGAGACACAGACATATTGCTATACAAATTAGGAAACCTATCATGACCCCTGCCTATAACAATCTGATCATCTGACCTGACGCCCTTGATGCCTGTAATGTCCGCCGGATCGCTGAAATCGTGATACTCGTCTGATGCAACAATATAAGCACATGTTGGATCAATTATATAACCATCATAAATACGCTGACCATTTACCTCAGGCAGTTCAGTAACCTTATATATGGATAGCGTAGCCGGTTTCGCTCCTGTCCCCTCAGGATGCTTATCTCTGGCTCCTCCCAATGATAATTCAATTTTTGCTGGCGCCTCTTCAACAGGAAAAGACACCTCTTGACCGCGCGAAAGTGATTTTTCAATGATTGTTTTCTCTTCTGGACTATACTGCTCCATAATATGAATTATGGCAAAACATAAGCAAAAAGTCAACTACGGCACAACAAACATATACCCCAGTCAAATACCAAAATACGCTAATCTAGGCCCAGATGATACTTAATGCGAGACACTACATCGCTAATAACCACCTGCGACTTCACCAAATAGTCATCAACACTCAAGCTCTCAGCGCGCTCCTTGTCCTTTGGCTGGCTCAGCGCTGTTAGCATGATAATCCGCACATTGGCAGTCTCTGGCGTGTTGCGCAAAATATCCAGCACGTCAAAGCCGCTAATCTTCGGCATCATGGCGTCGAGCAAAATCAAATCCGGACGATACTCCACTGTCGCTGATAAAGCATCCTCGCCATTATGGACTTCCCTGACGTCAAACCCCTCAAGCTCAAGCCTTGAACGATAAACCGCCGACAGCGCCATTTCATCTTCTACTAATAAGATCTTTTTTTTCTGACCGCTCCCATTCATAATACTTTTAATTTTAACGGTTATCAATAAAAAAAACAAGCATTATAAAGATTCGGCTTTTTCCAGTTGCGGATCTTTATCGTTCTTCACATCGTCCGCTGTCAATTCCACTTCCACATCAGGCTTAATACCTTCCTTATCGATATTCTTGCCCTTTGGCGTATACCAGCGCGCCTCGGTGACTTTTAGTTGCGAGCCGCTAGACAAATCAATTACCACTTGTACGCTGCCTTTGCCATAACTTTTTTTACCGACTAGTTTTGCTTTGCCGTAATCTCGCAGCGCTCCTGCTGTAATCTCGCTGGCACTGGCGCTATTCTCATTAATCAGCACTATCGTCTGCATGTTCTCTAAAATCGGCGAACCAGTCGAATTTAAGGTCTTGACCGTCTCCGAACCGCGCCGTTCCGTCAAAACAACTTGGTCATTCAGCCATAACCCCAGTAAACCCTGCGCCGAATCAACTGTCCCGCCCGGATTATTACGTAAATCCACAATCACCTTCGTCACGCCCCTGTCAATGAATTCCCGGGCAGCTTTTCTGGCAGCGCTGACCGTGTCGTCATTAAACCTGCTAACTGTCAAAATACCAGTTTTACCGTTAATTCTCGACTCCACCGCAGGCGCGGTAATATTTTGCCGCACCACGGAGACCTCGCGGATTTGCTGACCGTTTTGCAGCGTCAACTTAACCGACGTGCCAATTTCGCCGCGAATCTTATCGACAACTTTATCAACGCCCCAATCAGCAGCTTCCTCGCCGTTTACTTTCATAATTACTTCGCCAGCCTTTATGCCCGCTTTTTGCGCCGGGCTATCGTTTAACGGCTTGATAATTGTCGGCTTATTATTTCTTAGGCCGATCTCTGCGCCGATGCCACCGCCAATATTGCCGCTTAATGATTTCTTAAACTCCTCGGATTCCTTCGGATCCATATACGATGTATGTTTATCGCCGACAGCAGCCACCAAACCTCGGCTGGCACCATAAATTAATTTTTGCGTATCCAGTTTGCCGTCATAATTTGCCGCCAGTTGCTGGTACGTTTCTTGAACGCTAGACAAATCGATCGTTTTATTAGACGCGCGCATCCCAAACATCGGCGCGGCTGCCGCAAAAATTGTTTCATAGCGAGTCCCCGCCGCAAAGCTAATAATCGCCACGATAATCACTGCCAAAAACTGAACCGACTGGCTTTTTTTTCTCTCCGTCATATCATTACATTATACAACAAAACGCCCGGTTAACGCGAGCGTTTTATGTTAATAGAGTCTATTTTTAGAAATAAACGTACGTCAAACCGGAAGCTGAGCGCGTATAATATCGGTACAATCCGTCCCAAGCAAAGTTGTAGTCGCTCACTGTAATTGTACCGTCGCCATTAACCGATTCAACATACATGACGTGGCCGTAAGTGCCGACGCTCATCACTGCCGCTGCGCCAGCTTTTGGCGTCGAGCCGCTGGGGATGCCATGACGCGCTGCTGTTGACGGCCACTGGTTAGCATTGCCCGCTCCGCCAAAATGCGGCACGTACCGGCCAGTGCTATGGATTTTCCAAGCCACATAGCTCACACATTCGCGCGTATACAATCCCCACGGATCAACATAAGCATCCAGCGGTGCATTCGCCCAAACACCCGGATAACCGCCGCCGCCTGGAATACCGCCTGGGATTGATACGCCACCGCCAAGGGCGCGCCGGTTGGCAGCCGCCTGTTCCTCGCGAAGCTTGGCGACCTCGCCGTTACGTTTTTGCGCTAGTGCTGAATAAGCGTTTTGGTCGTTCTTAGTATCGGCAACCAGTTTAGCTTTCTCCGACTGTTTAGACGACAGAACATTGCGCTGCGCTTCCTGGTCTCTAAGCGTATTCTCGACCAGTTTTTTATTCTCTTCCAATTTCTTTTGGAGCGCCTTAATTTCCTTGATCTTACCATTCAGTGATGTCCTCAACGAACTGCGCTGCTCTTGCTTATCAATGTAATCCCCTATGCTATTTGAGCTGGCCAGCATCTCCAACGGTGAAATCTGATCATCAACATGCATATCCGCCAAAACCTGGCCCATCGCCTTGCGTCTTTGTTTTATCAATATCTCATTTCTCTTTATCTGCGCATTCAGATTATCTATTTTCTTCTGGCTGTCAACTATCTGCCCCTGAATAGCGGTAATCTGGCCATTTATTTTATCCAGCTCAGATTGCAAATTATCCGCCATCTCACCCAAACGAGACGCCTCGGAATTATATTTGCTGGCTTCTTGTTCTTTTGCTTTGATTTCCGCCTCGTAATCACGAGCAAAAACATGCGAGCCCAGGGCGAAAACGCCTGAGCCTGCAACCAACACAGCCATCGCCACCAGGGCTGCCCTGCTGGCTAATGAATCTGAAATTGGTGTGGTGGACCGTAATTTCATACCTATATGTTAGCACAAGCGTGATAGCGTTGTCAACAGGATTTGAACGACTTTAAGAAAACCCTATAACAAGTACTCTTTTTAGATCAAAATTATAGCTTCAAATATTTGCGCGTGGCGATCCATGAGGAGACTACGCCGATGAATGCACCGATGACAATCATCGCCAAAAGCACCAAACCGACGTACATAGTTAGACTGCTAAGCAAGCCCTCCGCCGGAATGCCGTATCTGGTCATCGGCTCACGAACAAAGAACAGCAAACTGTAGCCGGCGATCGTCGCGATAATTGCCGCGATAAATCCGTACATTACCGCTTCTACGATAAACGGCCCGCGGATAAAACTCCTTTCAGCGCCGATCAGTTTCATCATTTGAATCTCGTCTTTCCTATTAAAGATCGCCATGCGAATCGTATTAAAAACAACCAGCGAAGAAATCACCACGAACACCACGGTGGCAATTGAGCCGCCAATACTTGCCAAATGCACCCAGTTGCCAACGGTTTTCAGCGCTTGCTGGCGGTCGCCGCTAAACGACGGCTCTTGGCGCGGATCTTTGTATTTTTTATACAATTTGTCAGTTTTAATAAAATTCTCCAGAGATTTCTGATTATTTAAATCTTCTACCGAGACTCGCAGCGTCGCCGACATTTCATTGCTAGATTCTTTAATAGCCTCCAATGCCTCTGGGTCATCCTCATACTGCTTGGCTTGCTGATCGCGCGCCTCCTCGGCAGAAACGTATTTTACGCCAATCACATTATCCAATTTGGCAATCCGCGACTTGATAGCATTAATTTCTTTTTCCGGCGTATCGCCCTTTAGGTAAATCGACATATCGGCTTGTTTAGAGATATTGGATGCCGTGTCTAATAAAATTTGGCGGGCGGACATCGTCATAAAAACGATCAAAAGCGTGATACTCATCACCGCAGTAGCAGCAACCGTCAGCCAAGCATTGCGGCTAAAACTATTGATGCCGTAGCGGCACATTCTGACAAACGTCAACCAGCCGCGCCGGCGCTGTTTGATACGAACTGCCTCCTTTGAGGATACGGGTTTTTTCCTTGTCTTTGCCTTTGTCATTGCTTATAGCTTCCTTTTGCTTGGTCAGAAGTAATCTTGCCGTGATCAATGGTAATAACGCGCCGCTTCAACCGGTTAACAATCTCCACGTTGTGCGTCGTTAAAATCACTGTCGTGCCATATTTATTAATTTTTTCCAGCAAGCGCACGATATCCCAGCTGTGTTTCGGATCCAGGTTGCCAGTCGGCTCGTCAGCGATCAGAATTTTCGGTTGGCGCACTACCGCCCTGGCAATCGCCACCCGCTGCTGCTCGCCGCCAGACAACTGATGCGGAAATTGTTTTTCCTTGCCTTTCAAACCCACCAGCTCAATCACCTTCGGCACGGTCGATTTGATCTCGCGGTTAGTCATACCGGCAATTTCCAGCGCAAACGCAATATTCTCAAACACCGTCCGATTCGGCAGCAGCTTAAAATCCTGAAATACCACGCCAATTTTACGGCGCAGCAACGGAATGTGCTTATCTTTCAAATTGTCATAATCAATGCCGCCAACCACAATCTTCCCCGAACTTGGCTTTTCCTCGCGCGTCAGGAGTTTTAATAGCGTCGATTTACCAGCGCCAGACGTACCAACGATAATCACAAACTCGCCAGCACTAACATGAATACTCGCCCGATTTAAGGCTGGCTTATTATTCTTCCCGTAATTCTTCGTCACCCTATCTAACAGAATCATCAAGCAATATTATAGCATAAACTGTATTCTGGCCGCAAACTGCTAATATCACTGGGCTTTTCGCAGATATGCCTCAATAAACTCATCAATATAGCCATCCAGCACCCCTTGAGCGTTGCGATTTTCGTGCTTAGTGCGAGTATCCTTGACCAGCGTATACGGATGCAATACGTAGTTTCTGATCTGGCTGCCCCAGTTGGCTGACTCGCCGGCTCTGAGATCAGACAGGGTTTCAGCGTGCTGCTCCAGCTTCATCGCCAGCAACTTGGAGCGCAAAATCTTCAGCGCCGTTTCTTTATTCTGAATCTGCGAACGCTCGTTCTGAATCGCCACGGTAATGCCCGTCGGCACGTGCGTCACCCGCACCGCCGAGTCAGTGGTATTTACGCCCTGGCCGCCCTTGCCGCCCGAGCGATACACATCAATCCTCAGATCACTCGGGTCAATCGCAATTTCATCCGGCGTATCAATTTTTGGCAGCACTTCCACCAATGCAAAACTAGTCTGGCGCAGATTATCAGCATTAAACGGACTGAGGCGCACCAGCCGATGCACGCCATTTTCTGAGCGCAATTTTCCATACGCAAACGGCCCAGAAATCTCCAGCACCGCCGTCTTTATCCCAGCATCATCATTGGTCGAGCGCTCCAGCGTGTCGGCCTTCATCCCCGACTTCTCCGCCCAGCGCAGATACATCCGCTCCAGCATGGCCGCGAAATCCTGAGCATCCAGCCCACCCACGCCAGCCGAAATCCGCACCACCGCCTCGCGGTTGTCGTACGGGCCGTTGAACAGTAAATCGGTCTTGCGCCGAGTAAACTCCTGCTCCAATGCTGATATTTGCGCCTCAAACTCCGGCAGCAGATCATCGTCACCCAGCTCCATCAACTCAGCGATATCCGCTAGCTGCACCCCGAGCGTCTGCCACGGCTCAACCGTCTGACGCAAGCTAGCCGCCTTTTTTGCTAGTGCCTGCGCCTCGTCCGGATTATGCCAAATCTCCGGCTGATTAAGCCGCTCGTCCAGCGCCGCCATCTCCTGCTCCAACGCCGCAAAATCCAGCGCCGCCTTGGCCTGTTCTACTTTTGACTGCAGAGTTTGGATGCGTTTTTTGAGTGGCTGCATAGATACCATTGTAACAATTTTGCTATACTTTTTGTATGAAGATTGGTATATTTGATACGGGAACTGGCGGCAAATTAGTAGCAAAGAGGCTGAAAAAATTACTGCCGCAACATTCGTACATTACGGCGATCGACCGCGAGCACGCACCGTACGGCAATCGTTCACCGGAAGAGATTATCACGCTAACCGACGCCGCCATCCAGCCGCTACTATCATGCGACATCATTGTCCTGGCATGCAATACCGCCACGACCAACGCGATTAGCTCGCTGCGGCAACGTTACCCAGACGTATGCTTTATGGGCTTTGAACCGATGATCAAATCAGCCGCCGCCCTGACCAAGTCGCATCATATCACCCTGCTGGCGACAAACGCCACCAAACACAGCCAGCGTCTGCGCGCGCTTATCAGTGAATATGCTGCTGGCGTTCACATTGATACGCCAGATACTAGCGCGTGGGCGCAGATGATTGATCAAGGTTTGGCCGACGATATTGTGCTTGATGAAGTATCGGCCAGTGTTGCGGACGGCAGCGATGTTATTGTTCTAGGCTGCACGCATTATCTGGCGCTTAAGATGCGGTTACAACGCCTTTTCCCGCAATGCCGCATTCTTGAACCCACTGCAATTATCGCCAAGCGGATTAGCGATTTTGCTAGCTAATTGTTATACTTATCCTAATGAATCAAGACATTGCTAAAATCCTCGTGACTACTAAGCAAATTAACAATGCAGTGGCGCAGCTGGGCCGAGAGCTGACGGCAGAGTATCGTGACAAGAACCCGCTGGTCATCGGTATACTGCGCGGTGCAGCACCGTTTATGATTGATCTAGTGCGAGCGATGGACTGTTACCTGGAAATCGATTTCATTGACGTCTCTAGCTACGGCGACGCAACTGAATCATCCGGCGCGGTCACTATCCTCAAAGACATTGATAGCGACGTTACTGGGCGGCATATTTTGCTGGTCGAAGACATCGTCGATACCGGTCGAACGTTGGAAAGGTTGCTAGAATTATTCTCTGGTCGCGGTGCGGCCTCAATCAAAGTCTGCTCACTACTCGACAAACCCGAACGACGTATCGCCAACGTTACCGCCGATTACGTCGGCCTGTCAGTTCCTAACGAATTCGTCGTCGGCTACGGCCTAGATTTCCGCCAACAATACCGGAATCTGCCATATATCGGGGTATTGAAACCAGAAATCTATCAAAATTAGAGATTTTCCACTGCCGCCACAAACTGCTCGCCGCGATCCGAGTAACTTTTGAACATATCAAAGCTGGCGGCCGCTGGGCTGAGAATCACTACATCGCCAGGTTGTGCTTGATTTACTGCCGCTTCGACAACCGTTGGCATCGCCGCCATTTCCAACTGTACAACCTGGCAAGATACCTTATTTTTATGCAAAATTTCGATAATTTCACTAGCATTAGCGCCGTTGACAATCACTGCTCGCATTTGCTGCCTGGCGATTTCCTGTACTAATTCCGCGTAGTCCGCCCCCTTATCAGAGCCGCCCAAAATCAAAATTTTTGGCTCCGTGAAAGCTTTTAACGCGGCAATAGCACTACCCGGCGTGGTCGAAATACTGTCATCGTAATATTTCACGCCGTTTTTCTCAGCGACGAGCTTCAAACGGTGCGGCAGCCCTGTGAAACTCTCCAGTCCAGCGGCAAATTGCCCATCAGTCACATCGATCGGCAGTTCTGTCACCGCGCTCATCGCCGCACAGGCATTCTCTAGATTATGTGCGCCAGGCAAACGCAAATGGCTAATACTGCAAATCTGCCGATTTTGCACGCAAAAGTAGCCATCCTGGACATAAACTTGGTCATCGTCGGGAATAGCGTAGCGTTGCGCAAAGTCCAGCGCATCGCCATGATTATCGCCCGTATCTGGCGGCCTATCAAGCGGCGTGGTAGCCACTTCCTGCGAATATTTATTCGTCGGGTGATATAAACAAACATCGCCAAGATGCTGGTGGCGGCGAATATTTTTCTTAGCATTAAGGTAGTCGGCGAAATCCGTATGGACATTCAGATGATCCGGCTCGATCATCAGCACTACCGCAATATGCGGCGACTTTTCTAGATCCCACAATTGAAAGCTAGACAATTCATAAACGACAATGTCGGTTTTTTTGATCTTCGGCAAGACATCCAGCGCCGGCACGCCGATATTGCCGACCAAGTGTACCGTTTGACCAGCTTGTTGCAAGATAGCCGCAATCAGACTACACGTCGTCCCCTTGCCTTTCGTCCCCGTTACACCGATAATCGGCGCCGGACATTTGTCGAAAAACTCGTTAGTCGCCGACCAAATTTTACCGTTGGTTTTGATATTACGCGGCGGCAAACTCGCTGTTCGCACCACCAAGTCAGCGCTGTCTAGCTGTTCGCTGAAGACATTTTTGCCAGAAATCAACTTCACGCCGTCTAGAATTGCCGGCAGTTTATCCGCCGGACGTTCATCAGCCACTACAAATTCTGCATCAGGAAATTTCTGCCGGAAATATACCAAATTTGATGTACCTTCTACGCCGTAACCAGCGATAATAATTTTCATATGATTAGTATATCACAAAGCGACGAGGCTTGATTGCGAGCCTAAATTTGACCTATTCTACATACAATGTTATAATTTCAAGCATGAGTGAACATTTTACCCCCCCACAAAGAGAAAATTTAACTGACGAGCAAGGTTCAACAGCTTCAGGGCCAAACCATGAACAACATGAGCAAGAACAGTCGCCTATTAGAAATATTAATTACTTGTGCAAGACATCAAGTGATGAGATTGTAGCTGTCGTTGAAGATCCTAATGTCAAATCAAGTAGTTACGAAGAATGCTACGATGTTTACATCGGAACAGAATCTGGCGACTTACACAAGACCGAAATCACTAAATTCAGACGCTTTAGCGATGGAGGTACAACCAACATAGCCGTTCAGCGCACCTTGCCAGATGGCACAAAAGAAGATATAAGACTTCATTTTCCACACCCAGACGATCCTTTCAAAAGAGGGATACCGTACAAACCAGTTGAAGGTAAACAGCCAAGATTTAACGGCAAAAACATGACCGTACTTAACGAAAGAGAATGGACTGCAGTAGCCGACAAAGAAACTGGCACATTACAATTACATGAAAATCCAGCTGCCAAAAATACAGAACCAGAACAGCCTAATCCAGCACAGCCAGCTTCTCCTGAAGCCGCAGCAGCAGATCTTTGTCGCCAGAGCTTACACCGGCAAGGACGCGGACGTCTGAGTCGAGGAATTCTCTGGCTACTTGAATTATATTCTCAGCGGTAATTGCCAAAATTGCCGCCGGCACGCCAGCATAATCTTTGACAAAATCGTCAGAAAAATAGCGCCGGGTATAAAAATTACTAATTTGCGCCACCGTTTGCGCGCCCATCTGGTAGCGCCCCAGGGCGTAAGACTTGGCAGCCTCAATATCCTCGGCAGCAATATCGCCGTTTAACACTTTTTTCAGCTCGCGCACGATAATATCAAATAGCACTTCCGCAGTCTCCAAATTGACTTGCCCGCCAAAATCCCACGACGAATCATAAAATCCGACCGAAGTATCGCTAAACATTCCATACACCAAGCCTTTTTTACGGGCCATACCCAGAATCCGCGAACTCAGCGTTCCGGTCAAAATATGATTCAAGCAACCCATAGCATCCGATTCTTCGTTAGTTAGCTCGCGCGGCAGGCTTATTGACCAGCCAAAATTCAAATTCGACGCTTCTTTACGGCGAATTAACAGAGGCCGCGCGCCGTGCAGCTCATCGCGCGGAATTGCAAATCGTTCGCCGGATTCCAATTGCCATTGCTCTAAAAAATCCTTAATGGCGGTCTTGCGGCCAGACATTTTTCCAGCAATCACAAACCGCATATTGTTTAGCGTATGCGTCCGCCGATGATGCTCCTTAATATCTTTTATCGTTACGTTGTCCATTTTTTTCAGGCGCTGGCTATCCGTCAAAATATCCTCGCCCAAAGCTTGCTGCACTCGCAGCCATAATACGCGGCTGTGATTATTCAAATAGCCGGTTAATTCCGAGCGAACATTACCCTTCTCCGCCTCAAACGAGTCGCTAGTAAACCGCGGCGTGACAATCGCCAGCCGCTGCAATTCCAAAATCCGATCCCACTCAAAATCCGCGCAAACCGCCTCGTACACCATGGAATAATCAGAGGTATAGGCGTTATGATAGGCGCCGTTCTTTATAAATTCCTGCTCGTAGGCATGCTCCGAACGAAATTTCTCGTTTGCACCAAACGCCATATGCTCCATCAAATGTGCTGTTTCGTAAATCTCTTTATCTCGCACGTAGCGGTCGCCTGCCCGAAACTGTACCTGAAAACTCATTACCGTGGCGTCTGGAACGTCAATTAACAGACCGCGCGCGCCATTCTTCAGTTTAACTTCCTCAACTGTATGCTTCATCTATTCTGCTCCTTAATTGTCTATTGTCTGAATTATCTGCGATGTTTTTTACGATTTTGGCGCTGGGCCTTCTTTTTCTTGCGCGCTTGGTTCTTAGCGCGGTTTGATTCGGCGCTTGATTTGCCTTTTTTCACCGAAAAATCGTCGTCGCGATTTTCCTCGCCTGCACCAAGTTCATTAACGCCGCGTTCCACCGCGTTCTCTGCCAAGCGCGTCAACTCCGTGTCGTATTCATCATCCTGCGACTGGCGAACCACCGCATCGGCCTCATGAATATTGAAGATGACCGTCAGAACTTCATCGCGCAAATTAGCCTGCAAGCTTTCGAACAATTTTTGCGACTCCGAACGATATTCCACCAACGGATCGCGCTGCCCAACGCTGCGCCAGTGAATACCCTCGCGCAGGTGCTGCATATTCTCCAAGTGCTGCATCCATAATGTATCCAGCACTGCCATATAAACCTCGCGCTCCACGCCGCGCAGATTATCCGCGCCAATTTCAGACTCTTTCTCCGCGTATGTCTCCTCGGCCAGCTTCAGCGCCTTTTCATAGCGCAGCTTGTCTTTCTTTTCTTTCCCACTCTTGGCAATCTTTCCTTCGTCGCTTGGGAAAATTGCCGTAAAATCTTCGACAAACTTCGGATTATTCTTAGTTGGCAATGCTGCCAATTCATGAACTTTCGCTCGCAGTAAGCGCTCAATCTCCGGCTTAATGTTATCGCCTTCCAAAATCTTGCGGCGCATGACGTATACCACGCGGCGGTGGCGATTAATCACGTTGTCATACTGAACAACACTTTTGCGCGTATCGAAATTGTAGCCCTCGACGCGCTTTTGGGCTGCTTCCAAGGTCTTTGACACAGCGCGGTTTTGGATCGGCGTTTCTTCATCGACGCCCAGCCGGTCCATCAGCGCGGCGATGCGCTCGCCCTGGAAAATTCGCATCAAATCATCTTCGGTCGATACGTAAAACTGGGTCTCGCCCGGATCTCCCTGACGGCCACCGCGGCCGCGCAGCTGGTTGTCAATCCGGCGCGACTCGTGCCGCTCTGAGCCGATCACCACCAGACCGCCCAATTCCTTGACGCCCTTGCCGAGCTTAATGTCAGTACCGCGTCCGGCAATGTTTGTCGCCAAGGTAATCGCACCCTTTTCACCAGCCTTCTCGATGATGGCCGCCTCGCGCTCATTATTCTTAGCGTTCAAAATCTCAAACTTAATGCCTTCTTTTTCTAGATATTTGGCAATCTGCTCGTTCTTGGCAATCGAACCAGAGCCAACCAGCACTGGCCGGCCCTGCTTGTGATAATCTTTGATGGCTTCAGCCACCGCCTTCAGCTTGCCTTTTTCAGTCTTGAAAATCAGATCTTCTTTGTCGTCGCGAATAACTGGCTTGTTCGGTGGAATCTGGATGACGTCCAGTGAATAAATTTGTTGAAACTCCTCCGCCTCGGTGAATGCCGTACCGGTCATGCCGCTCAATTTATTGTACAGACGGAAATAGTTCTGGAACGAAATGGTCGCCAGCGTCATGCTTTCTTCCAGCACTGGCACACCTTCTTTGGCCTCAATTGCCTGATGCAAGCCTTCATTGTAGCGGCGTCCCTGCATCAAACGACCAGTATGTTCATCGACGATAATCACTTCGCCATCATTAGTTACCACGTAATCTTTGTCGCGCTTGAACAATGTTTGTGCTCGCAGAGCCTGATCCATGTGATACACACTGCGCACGTGGTCCGGCGTGTACAAATTTTTTATCCCCAGCAGTTTTTGAACCTTTTCCACACCCTCGTCAGTCAAAGCCACACTGCGGCGCTTTTCATCCAAAACATAGTCGTCTGGCACTAATTTACTGGCGACTTTAGCAAAAGTGTAGTAATTATCTGGGTTTTCCGCTGCTGGCGCCGAGATGATCAGCGGCGTACGCGCTTCGTCGATCAAAATCGAGTCTACCTCGTCAACAATAGCAAAGTTCAGTTCGCGCTGCCTGAGCAAATCAACGTCGTTCACCATGTTGTCGCGTAGATAGTCAAAACCAAACTCGTTGTTCGTACCGTAGGTGATATCGGCCGCATAGGCTTCCTTACGCGTGACTGGGCGGAGCTTGCGCATACGCGGATCGTCGTGGTGCTCGTTATCATAGTCTTTATCATAAACAAACGACGCTTCGTTGATGATCACACCAGTCGTCAAGCCCAAAAAGTCATACACCTGACCCATCCAACCGGCGTCACGCTGCGCCAAGTAATCGTTGACAGTCACCACGTGAACGCCCTTTTCCTCCAGCGCATTGAGGTACGTCGGC